>CAYOUH010000006.1:0-19669 GCA_964407085.1 uncultured Candidatus Peribacteria bacterium
GCCTACGCCTTCCGCAAGGTGCCGAAGAATATCAGCCCCTGGAAGTTCGGCGTGACCGCGGTCGTCGCCATGTTCCACGACGTCTTCGTTCCGATCGGCATCTTCGTCCTGCTCGGCCAACTTCTACATGTCGAGGTCGAGAGCTTCATCATCACCGCGCTGCTCACCGTCATGGGCTTCTCGGTGCACGACACCATTGTCGTCTTCGACCGTATCCGCGAGAACCTGCAGTTCCAGAAGAAGGACGAGACCTTCGCCGACATCGCCGAGAAGAGTGTCCACCAGACCTTCGCCCGTTCGATCAACACCTCGGTCACCACGTTCATCACGCTGCTCTTCCTCTTTCTCTTCGGATCAGAGAGCATCCGCTGGTTCGTGTTCACCATGATCATCGGCATCGTGATCGGGACGTACTCCTCCATATTCATCGCCGCCCCGTTGCTCGTGGCGTGGAAGGAGAAGGAAGCCAAGTAAGGATCACATCACGAATGGGAAAACTTGCCATCGTCGATGACCAGGGAAATGTGATTGGCGAAGAGGAAAGAAGTTATATCCATGCCAACGGACTGCTGCATAAGGTGGCGCATGTGTGGTTTTTCGATGACCATGGGAATCTTATCGTCCAAAAACGAAGCATGGAGTCAGAGACTTATCCCGGCTTCTACGACGCAACCGTAGGAGGCCACGTGGAAATAGGAATGGGGGAAGAAGAGACAGCGATAAAGGAATGTGTTGAGGAAACCGGGAAGGTTATTCTTCCGACAGAATTGGTGTTTCTGGGGAACCTAAAAGGAGAAAAACATAACAACCTGCAGCACCTCTACTCTATCTACGCCCATAGGCACAATAGCGGGGTCTCGACCTTAAAAGGCCCCCCAGATGAGGTGGAGGAATTTATCACAATGCCTCTAGACCAACTTGAACAGAACCGGGAACAATTCTGTCCCGGACTCATGGAAGAACGATATCTGGAGCTTCTAACTAAGATCCCTACCAAGCCTTCCGCTTGAAAAGCCACCCCCATGCTGCCAAGATACTGGCGTCTTTCGCGCGCCCGTAGCTCAGCTGGATAGAGCACTTGGCTTCGAACCAAGGGGTCGTGGGTTCAAATCCTGCCGGGCGCACCATCCGACCTATCGAATCCCACGCAGGATTTGAAGCCGATCGAACGCCAATGGTATGAGTGAGATCGGCCGGGCGTGCGGAAGGGTTCCGAGCCGGTCGAGGGATCCGAACCGAACGCAAATCCTGCCGGGCGCACCACGTTTCCTAACGTCTTCCCATGTCCTCCCGAACCACTACCCTCTCGGTTTTCACCCTCATCGTGATTGCCGGAGTCATCTACGTCGTCTGGCCCACCCGGACCGTCGCGCCCACGGTGACCACCCCCTCCCCTTCCGCGACCACCACGCCTAACCCAGCCATCATCCTCAATCCCTCAGCTCCCTCCGCGACCACGGTTCCGACCCCCACGGCCTATAGCACCCTGACGACCTATGCGGATCCGGCTAACCGCTTCAAGGTGGGTATCCCGAAGGACTGGACCGCCAGCGAATTCAAGAACCAGGGAGGCGATTCAATCGGCGTCATCCTGACGAAACCGACGGGAGAAACCATCCAGGTCATGATCAAGGCTGCCGTCCTCAATCCCAGCCTAGAAGACTGGCTAAGTAACCGCGACAAGGAGAGTGCGACCGCCTACGAGGGCCAACCGTCGAAGAAGATCCTCACCACCCGGCAGACCGTCGTCAGCGGCTACCCCGCCCTGGAGCGCAAGGAGGAATGGCTCGCCGCAGGCTTTACGACGGTCGTGACCTACGTGAAAGCCGAAGGCAGCGTGTACGTCATCGAACTCCTCCCCCAAGCAGAACTGGCTGCGGCAGAATTGCGTAGGATCTACGAAGCCGTGGTGGGATCGTTGGTGATCAGTTGATAGCATTCGCCATGGACAGAGATCGTAGTCTGGAACGTGCCATTACGGTGAGTCTGGCAAGAACGGCACAAGAAGATACCAAACAAACGAACTGGCACGTGGTCTACGCTCATTTGCGCGTGGGTTTTATACCCAAGTACGAGGTAACGATGGCAAAAGTATTGGGCTTCTCACTCCAGGACACGGTCGAAACGGTCATGGGCATTCTGCGTGTGCTCCATGAAATTGGACAAGAGGGCCACCCGCCAGAAGATGTGGATTCCCTGATCGAAAAGTATATCCCAGAATTTGAGCTTCCCCAAGAACACGCTGGCAGCTTCTCGCATTCGAAGCGCATAGAAGCCATGCGCCATCTCGTATTGGCATGTCAGGGTTCAGGATCGCACGTTGCGACTGCACGCTCTAAGCATCTCGAGACACTGGTCGGAACCCTGAGGATAATCGATACTGAGAAGGTAGCAGCCGTGGACTGGAAAGAGGTTTATCGGCTATGTCCAGCCGCAGTATCTATCGATTACGTTGATGACCGGAACGAGGTCACGTTCGATGAGGCAGTGGAAGACTTGGTGCGCAATGCCAACTCTCCACGGAATGCGAAGATCCTCGAAAAAATGGGGCAGGATGACAGATTACGAGACTACCTGCGTCAAATACGAAGCAAGATACGCGGGACGGTCAGTTCTAACTACTGACTACCTTTTACCCATCTGCTACACTGCGCCTGTTTCCCGTGCCATGAAACCCTCCCGCCTGACCGCCATCGTCGGCTCCGTCGCCATCTTCATCCTCGCGGGGCTGCTGATGTCGTCCATCCAGTTCAATCCGAACAATCCCTACCTATCCGAATACGACGGGTACTACCACGTGAAGATGGCCGAGGTCATCCGCGAAAAGGGCGTTATCAAGACGTTTCCCTGGATGCAATACACCACGCTCAGGGATGAGTACGTCAACCACCACTTCCTGTTCCACGTCCTCCTCATCCCGTTCATCACGGTCCTAGGACCGATCACGGGTGCGAAGGTTGCCATCGTGCTCATCGTCGCAGCGGCGTTCTCGGTCCTCTACCTGTTCTACCGCGAAATCGAGGTACCTACTCCCTTCGCGGCCTCGGTGCTGAGCCTCTTCCTGCTCGCCGGGGACTTCTATTTCCGCATGAACTTCGTGCGGAACATGGGACTGTCGCTTCTCCTGCTCCTCCTGGGCATGCTGGCAACAGTCAGGAACAAGCCCCTCTGGGTGGGGATCATCACGTACCTGTACGGACTAGCGTACGGCGGATCGTTCTTCCTGCCCATGTTCGTCGGCATCTTCATCGTCGCACGCTTCCTCATGGGAGAAAAGGTCCCGTGGAAAATCCTGCTCGCCACCGCCCTCGGCTTCATCGCCGGTATCGTGATCAACCCCTACTTCCCCTCCAACGTGTCGTTCCTGTTCCTGCAGGTATTCAAGACCGGCCTGGGAGCGCAGGGCTACACCGGCGGGGAATGGCAACCATACGACACGTGGTACTGGGTGACCACCAACGCAGTACCCCTGACGCTCTGGTTCGGGTCGGTCACGCTGGTCCTGCTCCACAGGGGCAAACAAACGGCCGCCTCCGTCGCGACGTTCCTCCTCTCCGTGGCCTTCCTCATCCTGGTATGGAAATCGAAGCGCTTCGTTGAATATTCCCCTTTGATCCTCATCGCCTCAGCCTTCGCCCTCTCGGCCCCCTTCCTCGCCGAGAAGCTCGCACAATGGCGGGAGAGGACGTTCTGGAAAGTTCCTACGAACATTTTCTATGCGGCAGCATTGCTCGTCCTCATACCCTTCGCGCTGAGCTACGGGGGCCGGCAGATCGCGCAGGCGCGGCTCGATACCCAGACCCTCTTCTCCATGAGCGCCCTCCAGCGCGTACACGGATACCTGATGGAAAATTCGCGTGAAGGGGAGATCGTCTTCACCGACGACTGGGACGTGTTCCCGAAGTACTTCTTCGCCAACACCAAGAACCACTACATCGTGGGGCTCGATCCAGAGTTCATGAACCAGTATCGCGGGGAACCCTACCCTGGTATTCCTGGTAAGCTCTACCGCGAATTCGCCGAGATATCCTCGGGCAACGACGCCACGCGCCTGGATCTCATCAAACGCGATTTCCGTGCCAACTGGATCATCGTCGGCACGGATCATAACCAGTTCTACCGCAATCTCGAGAACCGTCCCGATCTGTTCGAGGAAGTACTGTTCACACAGAACGATCCCTCGATCGACAAGTACCCCTCCGCCCAGGGCGACGGCTACCACCTGTTCAAAGTGAGGTGAATTTGCGATGAACGCGATCCTCCACGCGGGGAACCGTGAATCGGAAAGATCCTCGTCCCTGCGAAGGCGGGGATATCGTCAAAAAGCCAATAGTCACCACCCATCATGAAAGCCAAGATCCTGCCATACGTGACATTCATCAAGTTCTGCGTCGTCGGAGCCACCGGGACGCTCATCGACTTCCTCGGCTTCTTCTTCGGACTACGCGTCCTGAGTCTCCCCTTGTGGTCCGCCACCGTGCTGGGCTTCATCCTGGCGGTGGTGAACAATTTCCTGCTCAACAAATTCTGGACCTTCCGCCAAGGACGCCGGGGGATGCGCAAGCAGCTGATCAAGTTCACGTTGGTTTCGCTCGGCGGACTGATCCTCTCCGTCGCCTCGGTCTATCTCTTGGTCTACACCATCGAGGGCAGGGAGGGATTCCTGCTCTACTGGGAAGGTGGTCACGTGGCCGACACGACCGCAGCGATCGCCAAACTCACCGCATCCGCCATCGTGCTGATGTGGAACTTCCTGCTCAACAAGCACTGGACCTTCCGGGAATTGGTTCGTCCCGAGCCCGTACCAGCCGGATCGGGCATGTGGCTGTCCATCGTCATCCCGGCCTATAACGAGGAGAGGCGCATAACCGAAACCCTCTCCGCCGTCTCGGCCTACTGCGCGGGGCTCTCGCGCGAGAGCGAGATCATCGTGGTCGACGACGGCAGCCCGGACGGTACCGCTCAGGTGGTACGTGAAGCGGCAAGCCATGATCCGCGCATCCGCCTGGTGACGTATGGAGGCAATCGCGGCAAGGGCCATGCGGTCAAAAGCGGCGTCCTCGACGCCCGCGGCGAAATCGTGCTGTTCACCGATGCGGACAATGCCACGCCTATCGAGGAATTCGACAAGCTCCTCCCCTTCCTCCGCGACCACGAGGTGGTCATCGGCTCGCGCTATGCCGAGGGGAGTAACGTCGTGGTGAAGCAGCCTAGCTTCCGTATCCGCATCAGTCGCATGGGAAATGCCCTCATCCAACTCCTCTTGCTCGACGGCATCACCGATACCCAGTGCGGATTCAAAGCGTTCCGCCGCGAAGCGGCCGAAAGGATATTTTCCCGCATGAAAACCGAACGCTTCGGGTTCGACATGGAACTACTCTGCATCGCACGTCTGCTGGGATTCTCCATTGCGGAGGTCCCGGTCAACTGGTTCGATTCGGCCGATTCCCGCGTTCGACCCATCCGTGACACCATCCACACGCTCTACGAACTGTTCTACATCAAGCTCAACATCCTTGGCGGCCGCTACGAATGAAACCTACGATGAACAAGCAGGCCCTCCCCAACAGGAAAAAACCCGGGCTATGGATGGCAATAGGCATGAACGTCCTCTTGGCAGCCTGGTTCCTGTCCCTACTCGACACCCATTTCCTGCACGAAGTTGGAGGTTCGCTACACTCCTTCGGCTCCACCTGGGGCGACCTTCCTTGGCACCTGTCGATCATCATGGGCTTCGTCGAACGTGGCTGGGGATCCCTCATCCAGGACCCGGTCTATGCCGGGACGAAGCTGGTGTATCCGTTTCTTCCTGAAGTTCTCCCCGGTCTGCTCGTGAAGGCAGGGCTTTCCATGCGTTCTGCCCTCATTGCCACGACGTGGCCATTCCTCGTCCTCTTCACGTCGCTTCTGACCCTCTTCACCTACCGCATCACGCGTAGTACCTACGCCGCGGCACTCGCTCCCCTCCTCTTCTGTCTCACAGGGAGTGTCGTTGGCACCTACCATTTCCTCCAAGATATCTCAGCTTCTGGGTCAGGGATCCTGTCATCTTTTTGGACCGTGGGCCAGTCCTACGCCAATGCCTTCGACCGCGGACTCCACTTCACAAACACCGTCTCCGATTTCCTCCTCCCCCAGCGCACCATCGTCTTCGGCCTCGTCCTGGGACTGGGCACCCTCCTGCTCCTCTGGTCCTACTGGTCTCAGGGAAACAGGAAGAACCTGCTTTGGGCAGGCCTCTGTATAGGACTTCTTCCGCTTTGGCACACGCATTCCTTCGTCGCGCTGTGTATTATCACCGGGACATTGTGCCTTGTGGACATCGGCCAGTCCTTAGTCATGCATGATCACCGAACCTTTCCGGTCCTCAAGCTATGGACCCTGCATTTCGCCCTTCTGGCAGTACTCGCCATTCCCCAGCTCCTTTTAGTCCTACCCGAGGATGGCAGCTCGTTTCTCCGTTGGCAGGTTGGCTGGCTTGCCGGAAATAGTACTGGAACGACTGGTTCATGGCCCATCTTCTGGTTGAGAAACCTGGGAGCGTACTTCTTCCTCATCCCTGGAGCACTCGTAGCCACGTGGTGGCATGAGCAGAGGGATTCCAAGGGTGATCGCCACTACCCCATCACCACGTTCTATCTCGGATTCCTGGCTGTGTTCATCGTGGCGAACCTTCTCGTTTTTCAGCCCTGGGACTGGGACAACATGAAGCTCCTCCTGTGGTGGTTCCTGGGCAGCACCGTGCTCATCCTCCATGGCAGCATCCTCCTATTCCGATATCTGGGAACGACAGTCCCGGCGATACGCTTCCCTGCCTATGCCATCCTGGCCATCGTCGGTTTTTCCCTCGTCTCCACTGGACTCCTCTCCGCACGCTACGAGAGCGGCAAGAGCGTCGAGCTGTTCTCCGTCGCCGACCGCCAGCTGACGCAGTTCATCCGGGAGAATACCCCCTCTGACGCTATCTTCCTCACCTCCGAACGGCACAACCATCCCGTCACGACCCTCGCGGGGCGCCGCATCTACCTAGGTTACGGAGGCTGGCTCTGGAGCCACGGCATCGATCCCACGGAGCGTACGGCCAGGGTAAAACTGATGTTCGCAGGAGACGCCCGCGCAGGAGAACTCCTGCGCGAGGAGGGCATCAACTACGTGGTCATCGAACGCGGAATGCCGGAGGGAAGTGGCTTCGATGACAACGCGGAAAAGCTCTTCGATAACGGAACCTTCAGACTCTACCAGATCCGATGAATCATCCTGTCATCAGCCAGGAACGCGGGGCGTTACTCCTGATGGGTATTGCCATCATCGGCTTTTTCACGATCGGAGCAGCCAGCGTGCACAAGGACAGTCTGACCATCGACGAGACGGCACACATCGTCTCAGGCTACCTGGCACTCCACGAGGGAACGTTCAACGTCAACCTGGAGCACCCGCCTTTGGTGAAGATGGCAGCCGCCCTTCCCCTCATGTTCATGGATACGGAATACGTTCACTCGCGGGAACCCGCCCCCGACCAGTGGAGCGAAGGGCACCGGTTCCTCTTCGATCAGCCGGGGAAGGTCGACTCCATCCTATGGAGCTCGCGCCTCGCGGTACTTCTGTTCAACACAATACTCTTCTGCGCCCTGGCCATCCTGGCCTGGAAAGCCTTCGGAAATCCCTGGATGGCTGCACTACTCATCCTCTTCCTGGCATTCGATCCGAACGTCCTGGCCCACACCCGCTACGTCACGACCGACGTACCCATCGCGCTGTCGATCGTGGGACTAGTGCTCGCCCTGCTCACCTATGCCCGCCAACGGCCGAACACTTCCATCGCCTGGATCGTCACGTTCCTGACGCTTGCCCTGCTGGTGAAATTCTCCGGACTGGTAGCCTTCGTGCTGGGCATCGCGTGCTTCGCCGTCCTCTCACGCGGTACAATCAACCGACTTCGCAACCTGCTGCTGGTGGCTTTCATTCCACTCGCTTGCACGTACGGACTCTACTTCGCCGTGAACCTGGCGGTCTCCCCTGCCAGCCTGGACGTACTCGCCAGTCAGGCCGATGTGCGTTCCGCAACGGTGGAAACTGTCAACCGGAGCGCCTTTCTCCGACCGGTTTCCTCCTTCTTCATCGGAGCCTCCGCCGTGGTCAGGCGCACGGACCCGGACCAGGGGAATTCCTTCACGCAGTTCCTGGATGGCGAGGGCAAGGATCGCGGCGGATGGCGCTCTTACTTTCCGATCGCAACAGTATACAAGGAAACCCCTGCCTTCTTCTTGCTCTTCCTTACGGTACTCATCTTCCTGGCGGTGGAGAATGAAAAAAGGAAGCTCATGCTCTCCATGGCCACCGTTCCCCTGGCATTCTTCGGCGCGTACCTGCTGTCCAGTATCGCCAGTGATCTCAATATCGGCATCAGGCATTTCCTCCCCGTTCTCTGCCTCGTATCCCTTCTCTGTCTACTCTTTCTCGACTCCCTGATGGGCATGTCATCGCGGCACGGACGCCTGTTGTTAGGAACGTTCTGCACGTTCCTCGCCCTACTCCAGGGAATCAGTGTCGCCACGACCTATCCCTACTTCCTCTCGTACTTCAATGCCGCCTCGGGAGGATGGCCACGGGGATATACGCACCTCGTCGATTCGAACCTCGACTGGGGCGAACAGCTCAAGCGCTTCAGTGAGTGGACCTACGAGCGAAACATTCCTGTAGTCTCGGTCGACTATTGGGGCAAGTCCCCCCTCAACCTCTACGATCCCGAGAACCGCCTGAAGTTGTGGAGTGTCGCCAACGGCCGACCAAACGGGTATTTCGCGGTGAATCCGATGTGGATCACGCACAGCAAATGGGCCAAGGAACACGGAAAATCGAAGGAAGACTATTCCTACCTGGAGTCCATGACCCCTGTGAAGACCTTCGGGGGCGGCCTCTGGGTATACGATATGGACGCTCCCCTTTCTCCCTGACCTATGGACTGGTTCTCCCTCTCCCTCATCGCCCTCGTATTCTTCGGGATCCAGAAGTTCCTGTTCAAGGTCGTCGCCGAAAAAGGCTGCTCGATGATGCAAACGACCGGATACTTCATGGGGACCGTCACCGTCCTCGCCTTCTGCTCGTTCTTCGTGGTGGATGGGAACGTGGAGAACTGGAAAACGCTCATGCTGATCGCGGTCCTCAATGGAACGGTCTTCCTGATCCTGACGCTTTCCCGCATGAAGGCATTGAAATACCTTACTGGGACCATCGCCTATCCCCTCTTCCAATCTTCCCTCATCCTGGTGGCACTGTTTGGATTGTCCTATTTCCATGACAACCTCAACTTGTACCAAGCCATCGGGGTAGTGATGGGAACGATTGCGACGCTATTCCTAGCCCAGGCCAAGGGTGAAACCGAGACGCAACGTCGGACATACAAACTCGGACTTCTCCTTGTCCTCATAGCGGTTATCGCCGGCACACTATCGGAAATAGTTTCGAAGTTCGCTGCCATTTCATCATCCGACCTCCTTCTCTTCATCGGCATTTCGTATGCCTGGAACTTCCTCACCTCCGGATCCTACGCGCTCCTCCCGATGGTCCGCAGCAAGGCCAACCCGCAATGGAAAACTGCCGCGAAATACGGGATTCTCATCGGGATCACGAACTTCATAGCCTTTTACGCCGAACTCTCTGCCTTCCGCACGGGTCCCCTATCGCTCGTCGCCGTTCTCTCCTCCTTCTCCACGCTCGTCGCCATGGGCCTCGCGGCCTGGATCTACCGTGAACGGCTGGACTGGAAGGGAACGCTGGGAGCAGGACTAGCCGTGCTGTCGATCGTGCTGCTGGGCATCCGCTGAGGACAATTTCCGCTTTCCGCTTCGGCTCTGGGGATTTACACTGTCCCCATGCCCACCTCCGAAGCGTTCGAGCGCGAATTTTCCCGGCTCAATCCCGAACAGAAGGCCGCCGTAACCTCCTTCGACGGTCCCGTATTGGTCATCGCCGGCCCGGGAACCGGCAAGACCCAGGTCCTGACGCTACGCATCGCCTACATCCTGCTGCACGAGGAGATCAAGCCGCAGAACATCCTGGCGCTCACCTTCACCGAATCCGGAGTCCACGCCATGCGCGAGCGGCTGGTCAGCCTCATAGGTCCCACCGCCTACTACGTCCGCATCACCACCTTCCACGGGTTCTGCAACGACCTGATCCTGGAGTACCCGGACAAGTTCAACGTGCACAGCCGCGAGTTCACGAGCCTGTCTGACCTCGAGAAATTCAAGCTCGTGCGCAACCTCATCGATACCCTCGGCCTCGTCCACCTGCATTCGTTCAATGAGACGTACTTCTACGTCGGTTCCATCCTCTCCCGTATCCAGGACATCAAGAAGGAGGGTGTGACCCCCGCCGGGTTCGACCAGTTGGTCGCGGATTGGGCGGAGGAAGTGGAGAACGACCCGGAACTGCGCAACAAGCGCACCGGCGAGGAGACCGAGAAGCTCCGCAAGGCACGTAAGGACGTCGAGAAAAACAAGGAATTGGCCAAGCTCTACCGGGCATACCAGAAATACCTCTCGGACAAGGGCCGCTACGACTACGAGGACATGATCGTCATGGTGCTCGAGCGCCTCGCTTCCGATCCGGAATTCCTGCTCGAGGTCCAGGAACGCTTCGTGCACTTCCTCGTCGACGAGTACCAGGATACGAACGGCGCGCAGAACCGCATCGTCCACCTGCTCGCCTCGCACTTCGAGAACCCCAACCTCTTCGCCGTCGGCGACGACGACCAGTCCATCTACCGCTTCCAGGGGGCCAACCTGGCGAACATGCTGCTCATGCGCGAGACGTTCACCGACGTGTCTTCCGTAGTGCTCCGGAACAACTACCGCAGCACGCAGACCATCCTTGACGCGGCCGGCAGTGTGATAGCGCATAACGCCGAGCGCATAACGAATCCCGAATACGGCTTCAGCGTCGACAAGCGCTTCACGGCGGTCAATCCGGGTGGTGCCAAGGTCATGACGTACGGTTTCTCCAACGGCGCCATCGAGGACTTCTTCCTCGTCGAGAAGATCAAGGAACTCGCTGGCCACGGGACGGAAAATCCCCCAGAAGAGCCACAAGATCTCGCCGACATCGCCATCATCTACCGCAACAACCGCGACGCCCTCCAAGTCATGAACGTGCTGGACAAGGCGCGGGTCCCCTACGTACTCCAGGGCGGGTTCGACGTCCTCTCTGACCCGTTCATCACGAGCTGCATCGACATCCTGCATACCGTGGAAGCGCCTTTCGACGCCGAACGCGAGGAACGCCTGTTCACCGTCCTGCGCCAGCCGTGGTTCGGCCTCGCACCGCTCGACCTGTACAAGCTCTACAAGCTGCTTTCCAACCACAAGGCCACGGGCAAGGGCCTGGTCGACCTCGTGCAGGACACGAAGAAGCTCTCTGCGGCAAACATCGAAAATACGAAAAAGATCCAGGGCATCATGGGCGAAATCCTCTCCCTGCACTCCTCCCTCGGCAACCAGACCGTCGTCGACCAGGTCGAGGGGATCCTGCGCACGCTCGGCGTGATCGAGTACCTCACGGACCTGGGCGAATTCCGCAAGATCCATCGCCTCAATTCGCTCTACACCTTCGTGAAGAAGCAGAATTTCTCGGATCATGGCCTGAAACTCGCAGACCTCCTGGAGGACCTCGCAGTCATGCGCGAAGAGGGCATCGCCATCCCGGAGGAAAAGATCGACGCCATCGAGTCCGGCGTGCATCTGATGACCGCCCACCGGTCGAAAGGGCTGGAGTTCGCGCACGTCTTCATCATCGGCTGCATCGATGGGAAATGGGGCAACAAGCGCTCCCGTGAGGTCATCAAGCTTCCCCCTTCTATCATCCCCGACTATAAGCGCGGAGAGGACCACGAGACCGAGGACGAGCGCCGCCTGTTCTACGTTGCCCTCACGCGGGCCAAGGAAACGGTCACCATCACGCACTCGTCCGAGTATCCCCTCCAAGACAAGCGTAACGGCATCGTTTCGCAGTTCGTAACGGAAATCGATCCCGCGTACGTGGAAGCGGGAGATCCGAAGCCCTATGAAGCACGTGCCACGGAAGCCCTAACCCTCGCGCTGTCCTCGAAGGAAACGGATCGCGACGAAGCGGAGCGCGAATTCCTCGCATCCCTCACCAAAGGCTATCGACTCAACGCCGTGGCACTCAACACCTACCTGAAATGCCCGCGCCTGTTCCAATACAAGCATCTTGTCCGCATTCCGGAGAAGAAGGGAAAATCAGCCACCTACGGCACCGCCATCCACCAGGCGCTCGAGGACTTCTTCGTCACGTTCAAGCAAACGGGGAAGGTTCCAGATAAGGACTTCCTGCTCAATGCCTTCCGAAGTTCCATCGACACTCTGTTGGCTTCGGAGGAAGAACGTAAGGAATCCCTAGAGCGCGGACTCTCGGTCCTGGGCTTCTACTATGACCACTACCGTGATTCGTTCGCCATCCCCTTCGACACCGAGCGCGACTACAATGTCCGCCCCACCACGCTCGACGGCATTCCCCTCTCCGGGCGCATCGATAAGCTCGATGTCTTATCCTCCCCTTACCAAGGGGAGGTGGCCGAAGGCCGGAAGGGTTCGGTCCTGCGCGTCATCGACTACAAAACGGGCAAGGCCAAGTCCGCCAACGACGTCATGGGTCTGACCGCCACGTCCCGGGGCAACCGGGATTACTACAACCAGCTCCTGTTCTACAAGCTCCTCATCTCCCTCGACCGCGACCTCTCGGGATTCACCGTACACGAGGGCATGCTGGATTTCATTTCCGCGGACAATGATGGGAAAGGCTTCCAGCAAACCACTGTCCCCCTGACGGATATGGAGCTAGAGGACTTCAAGGGCATCGTGAAGGACGTCTACGCGAAGATCCAAGACCTCCAGTTCCCCAAAACTGACGACCGCCGCCACTGCGCCGACTGCCCCTACGCTCGCGTCTGCTGGAAAGATACGCTGTTCTGACTTCTCTTATTCCTGTGCCGCTCCAGGACGACATGTTCCGCAAACCTGCTGGCGAAGGATCCCAAAAATAAGCCTACGGCCCTTTTAACCAGCCCTCGAAAACACCCGAATCGTCTCCGCCACTTCGTCTGGGATCCCGTCTACGCAGGGCAGGGCCCGGGCTTCTTCCGCGTTCACCCACGCATGGTCGGTAAACGACCCCTCCTCGAGCACCACGTCGCCCGAAACGTAGCGCGCACAGAACTTCATGAGCACCACCGGGATGCCGTCCGGCCGCACGAATGCCAGGCTGGAGAGGTACCGCAAGGGAAGCTCGATTTCGATCCCCGCCTCCTCGCGGGTTTCGCGCTGGATCAGGTCATCGAGTGCCCCTTCGAAATCGTAAATGTCCCCGTTCATCCGGGTTGGTTTGGCCAGGTTCAGATCCCCCCACTCCAGCTTCCCACCCGGCACGGCGAATTTCCCGGGATGCGCCACCTCGCGTTCGTCGCGCTTCAGGATGAGGCACCTGCCATCGGACTCGCGATACGCTATCACGGTCGCGACCACGTAGAACAGCTTGTTTTCCTTGGCCTTTTCGAGCGTGATCTTGTCGGCTTTCATGGATGGGGAACGGTGAGAAGGATGCATCACCGATGCTACAGTGCACCCGGTTTTGGTCAAGGGCAGAAAATGTTGTATTACGGTACAATGAGGGGATAATGCGCGCACGGTTGAATCCATGGTGAAGAACAATGAAAAAAAGGTCCTTGAGCCAAAAAGCATGACCGACCTGGTCAAGATACTGACCAGCTACAGTATCCCGGTCGAACGCTATGGCATAGGAAGTACCCTTCCGCTGCAAGCACTCCTAGAACAAGTGGAGGAAAAACGCAGCATTCTCTATGAACGGGACGGGGTCCTGATCCGCGATATGTCCATCGTGGCGATCAATGTTTACCATCATAGCGGTAAGACCCTGCTCAAGCTCCACGAGGATAGGCAAGTGCGCCTCGACCACGAATCGGCCAACGAGATCAAGGAGAAGAAGAGCCGTCGGAGGATCGATTGGTCGGTTGCGAAGAAGGTCGCGCCGGGCAGTGACTTACTGGAACGGGCCGTGATGACCTTGAAACACGAACTAGGGCTCTCCATCAATCCCGACAGGCTGGTGAGATCCGGATACAAGGTGACGTACAACCGCAGTAACAAGTTCCCCAAGCTTAAAAACCACATGCGGGTCCATGAATACGATCTCTTCCTCCGCAAGGAGGAATTCGAACCCGAGGGCTATTCCTACAAGGATAAATACCTGAAGTCCTACTTCTACTGGAAGGGCGTGGAGTGACCACTCACCGTCTCAGGGCGTCGATGAGCTTCCTCACGACGGTATTGTGTGTTTTTTGGACGACGGTCACGGGTGCGCCGGCCTTATCGAAGTCGATGAAGCGGACGACCATCTCCTCAGGCTCAGCCATAGGATCATTCACGGTTCTCAGGTAGCGCAGAACGTCGAAATGAACCATCGCCGGATCGTAAAACGAGGGACTGTTGATGTCATCCTTGTGGGCTTCGTAATAGGCCTTGTTCACGAATTCCACGGTGATGTTTCCCGGATGGGGATGCTTGTGGTCCGTGAATGTCGCCAGGCACTGGATATCCTTCACCGCACGGTACAGGATGACGTACAGTAGCTTGTCCAATTCCGTGCAATCGTGGCCCGAGGACTTCAGGCGCATGCTCAAGTCGATGAGTTGTCGCAGGGAAGGACCGCAATACCGGGTCAGCACGTTCAGCCTGCCCTCTCCATCTTCATCGATTTGCAAGGGAGGCTCTACGGCTACAGCGCCGTTTTCGGCAGCCTCGATCCAGTGGCTTCCAGCTTCCCAATCCATCTTACGGACGAAGAAGACGTACGGCGGAACCTCGACCAGGGTCAGGGAGGATTTCCCAGCGAGATCCGTACCGCGTTTGTATATCTTCAGCTCCATGCGTCCCCTATCCTTGACCTTCAGCCAGAATTCCCGGATGAGCTCGGGCGACTCACGGTAATAATTCGTTACCATGGCAAGGAATTCAGCCTCTGGAAAAGTGCACTTCGGAATCAATGCCTTGGCAGTCTTTTCTTGCACGTGCAAATCGTTCACCAGCACCTGCACAGCCTTGTCGGTGGAGTATTCCCTGACCGCTTGGGCTAGTCCCTGGTAGGCATCCTCGGACAGTCCCAGGAGCTGTTCGGGCAGAGCCAGGTTCACTGGCGAAAGACCGGATGCCAAGGAAAAGGACTCCATAACGACGCCCGCCAAGAGCAAGGGGCGCCGGTAGTCGTATTTTCTTTGGATACCGCGCTGTGTCAGGCCAGTGAGAAAGGTAGCTATTGATGAACGATGAGAATATTCGCGCAACACTTCTGACATCCTATACACGAAGAGGGCATGTTGATCGGAACCAGGTGTGAGCTTGTGACAGGCCCCTCTCAACAACTCAACGACTCGCGATGTTACTCCCCTCTTCTGCTTGATCAGGACTTCCCACACGGGCGCGAGATCCGTCACCTCCTGAGGTGTCAGTGCCAATCCTTCCAGGGCATCCATGGTGGCCTTCGCGATCCTGAGCTCTTCCGATCGTTTCAATCCGACTTCCGCTATATACCCAACCCGGAGGCTCCGGCACAACCCTTCATTGAACATACGCAGGCTGTTGTCCCACCCCCTCCCCCCTCCACTCCCCCGTGATTGGCGCATCCTTTCGATCAGTTGCTTCCACGTAAGCGGGTTATGGGGCCTGGAGTGCGCCAACTGCCATTCCGCCTCCTCTATCCAAGAGGGTCCTTTGAGGATAGGGCGTTCACGCCCCATAGCCGGCATAAGGGCGGAAAAGATGTGCGGAGTCCTTCTCCCAACCATGCCCGCATGGAGACGGGAGCGTCGAAGGTACTTCTCCACCAGGGGGGTAGTACCACGACCCGGATGTCCTGTGGCCTCGATGGGCATAAAGCATTAATCCTATCATTATACCACCAACATGTAGGAATAATGCATTACGAAACCACGAGTACATAACAAGCGTTTCCGGGACAGGATTGGTATACTGGGAAGAAACCCAAAATCATATGCCCGCTCCCCATTGGCATCTCGTTGAGGACACCGGGATCGTAGAGACTCAAGTGGGCCATAACCAGCCTAGCAGGCTCGCCAGGATATGCGCGTTCCTGCTCCGGTCTTCGGAAGCGCGAGGAGGAGAGAGAACGATCAGGGTGGACGGGAGGAACACGATCACCATCTCATGTACAAACCAGGGGAGCCATGAAAAAGACATACACTACCAGATCCTCCATCGCGTAAATGAAAACCCGACCCGGGCATGGATCTACCACTGGGAGCTAGCCGGCCCGAACGGAGAGCAAGCAATGTTCAAATTGCGGGCCAGCAAGTCACACCGCATTGACCTCCAGTCAGATGGGGAACAACTGACTCCCTTCTCTCGATTGGATGGCGACAAGAGGAGAAATACCAGAATTGTGGCTGACCAAACAGGTAAGGAGATAACGATCTTCCCACGGATATTAAGCCGCATCCTGGAGAGGGAAGCGGCTGATGCAACGCAACAGATCCATGGGCTGCGCCAACAGCTAGCGGACATCTTCGCACCAATACGGGAAAAACCCAAACCGGAAGAGATAATCACTATCGTGGATGAAAACGATAGCGTTATCGGCGCGATGCCCCGGACGGAAGCCGACGAGAAGAAGGATGCCATTCGCAGGGTCACCAAGGGGTGGCTCATGAGAATCGTCCGGGATCGTGACGGAAGGCCGAATTTTGAGATTCTTCTTGCTCAGCGGTCGCTAACCAAAGAGCACGGAAGAGCAAAATGGGGACCAGCCTTTGCAGGAACCGTAGTTAGCGGCGAGAATAATGACCGCACAGCCTTCCGTGAAATGCATGAAGAAATAGGCATAGAAGGAACCGAGGTGGTAATGATGCGACTCGCCAAGCATCCTCATCTAACGAATCCCCGTGGAGAAGCAGTAAGCAATCCGAACTTTTCACAGCACTACCTCGCCATACTCCTCCATGATAAGCGCATCAGCGACTTCAAGCTTGACCCGGATGAGGTGGCCCAGGTGCGCTGGATATCCCGTGAAGATCTTGAGAACGAGCTCTCACGAAAAGGCGGTAAAGGCATCCCGCAATACGGTAGGAGTGTAACCGAGTTCCTGGCAGAGATACGGGAACTGGAAGGCAGGATGGAACAGGTGAATAGGTTGGTCGAGCAGATGGCCGAAGCGGAAACGGTTGAAAAGAAAAGGGCGGTAGCAGGGGCAAGCACCTTCGAAAAGATCGTCCTCCCACGCGCATGGCCTAATTAGTCATCCGTCAGGAACCCAAACGGGTTCCACCACCAGATTCTGAAGAGGTTTGTTTAAGTTTACATCCCGAGAAAACCGTTCCAGATCTATGATGCGGGGAACGGCGATCCACTCTCCAGGTTCCGACATTGCCCTGAAAGGGTCTGAGGTCACCTGGAAGGGATCGTAGGCCTCATTGAGGTTATCGACATTCGCATCGTAATATCCCCTCTTCCACCACTCTACCGTGATGTTTCCTGCCTTGAGACTGTGATGATAACCGATGCGGACGAAGACGTTGGCAAGATGCAGCACCCGATCGATGATATCCAGTAGGAAAGGATGTGTCTCGGGATACCGGGCAAACGAGAGGAGCTTGTCCAGGGACGGACCACAATCACGTGTGGTCACATCGACCATCTCCGATCCATTCTTGGGATCGTACGTGGCTATAGGATGCGTATCGTCAAACAAGACCCTCTTGCCATCCGTGCGCCGGGCTGTTAAGAAGGGTTCCAGTTCGACCAACCCTCCTTTGGCTAGCATTCTCCACAAATCCGCCTTGGTCTTGTCTATTCTGCGTCGGATCGAGTATCCAGACCGGGGACTCGCGATCAGGTACAGGTGCGGACGGATTTCTGCCCTCTCGCGTGCCGCACCCCGCTTATGGATCTCCGCCGTCAGGTTTCCCTGTGCCAAACCATGGAAAAACCGTCGGGGATCATCGCGGTACTTCCGCATGACGAGCCGGAGGAACCGGTGTTCGGATGGAGAAAGACCTTCCAGGAGGAACCGATGGCTTTCATTGATATTTATTCCGAAATTCTCCGCGAAAGCCACAAGCGTAGCTTCACATTCCTCGTTTAACGTTCCCACGATCATCTTATCGATGACAGTAGGGGGAAGGGGAAGCAAGGGTGGCTTCGGGGAGGTGTTAGGAAAACGCAACTGGTACATTTTAACGTTCTCGCGACGCCCGGTGGTATCGGCACGCGCAAGGTAGTAGTCCACGAGGCGGATGAAATGTTCCCTCTTAAACTCCCCTCCCTTAGCCTTACTCGCTTGGGTCATGAATGGCCTGGCGAGGGAAGCATTGCCGCGCGCCATGCGTCCGAAAGCCGAAGACAGCTGAACGACATGGTCGGGCAAGAGCACCCGCGCGCGCTTGAGTTTCTTGAAATAGTCCGCCGTCCTAGTGCGGGTACTAGGCCGTTCACAGAGTTTCTCCCAGACCGGCCCTAGGGCGATAACGGTCTCGATGGGAAGGAGCGGGCGAACCCTGCGCTTCATCCCCACATCCAGATCCTCGTATTCGATAACATCGAGCACTTGTAGGCCCTGGTCCCTTCCTTCCCCCTGCCCCGTCCAGTACCTCAGTTCTGCAACGACATCGCTATCCCCTAGCCTGCGCGTAGTGCCCTCGCCCCATCGGCCTTTCGCATGGGGAAGCTTTCTCTGGTCGTGCTTGAAAACATCCCAGCTGGAAGAAAACGGGGGGCGTTCGACCAGACGGATGCCCGACTCCAAAATGCCCTTCGCGAACTCCTTCCACCAAGGCGAGTGCAGGAACGAAGGGGTATGCGGGTCCGCTTCTTTTCCCGTCCATTGCTGGAGGGGATACGGATGCCGCTCGGGGCTGAGGAAAACCTTCGATGAACCCGGCTGTTCTTCTGCCATGCGGGAAGAGAGAACCCATCATTGCAGTATACTGAAAAAACGGCTTCCCGGTAAGCTTAATGGAAGGGGCTGAATGGTGGACCCTAGCGGATTCGAACCGCTGACCTCCGCATTGCAAATGCGGCGCTCTACCAACTAAGCTAAGGGCCCGATTGTGTATAGCAACGCAGGGGATATGCGGCGCTTGGACCCTGTCCGCCGAAGTCCCGCTCAGCGGGACGAAGGAGGAAACTAAGCTAAGGGCCCATTTCCGTTTCCGGGGCTATTTCGTCATGCCCGACAGCCCCCCGAAGACCAGGCGCAATGTAGCATCGAACGTGCCAGTCAGGTAGAGAAAACTGCACACCGAGATGAACAACCCGATCATTTGGAGTGCGGTGATCGTTCCCCCCTCGCCAAACACCTTCTCAGCCCAATCCAGGCTCCCCACCTCGCGTTTGATGGGGTAGGCATAGCGGACGATCACGAATCCGGCGATGATGCCTAGGAGGGCCAGGACGTAGCGCATAGGAGGAGGACGGGATAATTGTAGCAATCCGCGGCCTAGATGCCCAGGAGCCTGAGCTCCCCCTCTAATTCATCGTGAAAATCCTGCAGGCTGCGCATATTGAGCTCCATTTCCATTCCCACTCCGTCACCCGAAAACGATCCCCCAACTCCGAACGCCCAGCAA
>CAYOUH010000007.1:0-3189 GCA_964407085.1 uncultured Candidatus Peribacteria bacterium
CAGTATCAGCAGGAACCCGCCCCCCATGTACGCCCAGTGCGGGCTGATGAGCACGACCAACGCGAACGCTACGGAAAACATCACCACCAGCAGCGGGTGCCGCCGCTTGAAGGACACCGTCACCAGCGCGACCAACGCCGGGAACACCGCGTATCCCATCGCCACGCGCCAGTGCCCCGCCAGCAGCCGCTCGTACATGTACGGGTTGCAGGCGTAGAGCACTCCCGCTGCCGCCGCCCAGAACTTCAGCATGTACCGCTTGGCCAGCAGGAACATGGAGAAAAACGCGAACGGGATGATCGACGCCAACACGAAAGCCTGCATAGTCGGTAGTGCGCACCAGTTCTGCGGGCCGCACACCATGTCGGTGAGGAACACGTATCCCTGTCCGGTGAGGAAGGCGAGCATGGGATCAGGTAACTCCCTCCCCTGGAGAGGGAGGGCTGGGGTAGGGTAAAAACTCTGAGACTCCGCAGGCTTCCAGAATGGCGCTTATGACCGCGTCACGATTTCCGAGGATATCGTTGTTCCAAAATCGCAAAACGGTAAAGCCTTCTTCGCGCAGCCACGCATCTCTCTTCTGGTCATATTCATTGTCGGCATGCTGCCCACCATCCGCTTCAATAACGACCTTCTTCGCCAAGCAGGCAAAATCCACGATGTACGGTCCGAGGGGGGCCTGCCTCCGAAACTTCAAGCCGTGGAGGTTTTTCTGACGTAAAAGATACCAGAGCGACTTCTCGGCTTCGGTCATGTCCTTGCGTAACGCACGGGCCCTATCTCTGAGGGGATGCACCATGTTGATCGTAAGGATAGCCGCATCTTACCCGCAATGACCGGATCTTTCCACCCCCACCTAACCTCTCGCCCCTGCTGGGGGAGGAATTTTTGTTTATTCTCCAACGACCATACTCGTCACCGTAGTGAGGTAATCCTTGAAGAACGAGAAAGGCGACAAAGAAACACAGCTCACGTTTTACGCTCCCTCCCCTGGAGGGGGAGGGCTGGGGTGGGGTGATCCGTCGATCTCCCCTCCCGGACCAGGTCCACGAGCTGCTTGAGTACCCCCATGCACAGGAAATAGTACGCCCACACCGCCACCGTCTCCGTCGACTCCTCAAACAGCAGCAACACCCCCGACTGGATCAGCACCTGCAGGATAACGATGAGAATGAGGCACGCGAGTCCCGCGCCGATGCTCACCCGTCCGTCCAGGTCCCAGGCGAATACCGTAGCGAGGAAGCCCATAAACACCACCCCCTCGAGTCCCGCGCCGAAGATATAGTGCACGAGGATCGCCACAATGGACACGATCGCCACCTGCCGCCAGTTCCTCCACGCGAACTTCAGCATCCTCCAGACGAGCAGCAGGAAATCCGTCGGCAGGAAGAAGTACCGCCCGATGATGCTGCGCTCCAACAAGCCCTTGCCACGGGTGGCATCTGCTCCCTCGGCCAATGGGATCACTCCTCGTACGGTCTCAGCCTTGCGCGCGGGGAGTCGCTTGGCCCCTGGCTTGTCTTCGGGAACCTTCGTGAAGGCGGGAGCCTTGGCCACGGGAGATACAGCCTTCCGCACGGGCTTCGACTTTCCTCCCTCCCCTGGAGGGGGAGGAATTTTCGGGGAGACAACACCCTTCTTCCTCCCTCCCCTGGAGGGGGAGGGCTGGGGTGGGGTGACTACCTTCCCCTTCCTCACGCCTTTCTGTACGGTCGGTTTCGTCGGCATTATTTCGGATGGTTACGCTTCACGGAACGTTCCCGGACATCACGCAGCAGCGATGCTCCCAATGTCTTTCCTCTCTCCCCTGGAGAGGGAGGAATTTTTTTGTTTTTCCTCCGTCGCGCGAACGCGACCCCCAGATACCCCAAGCACCCAATGAGCGTCGTCCCGGAGATGATCAGTCCCACGTAGAACCAGCGCTGGGGGGTGAACTCGATCACCATCTCCATGTCATACGACCCGTCCGCGTTCCTGGTGCACAGCGCCTGCCGGTTGCAGTAGGCATCGGTATCCACGTACCAGCCATTGAGGAACCCGTTGAGCTCGAAATGGTGCTCGTCGGGAACGGCATGCGGGTTCACCACAGGCGTCCAGGAACTGAACCACCCCCCTACCCTGCGATCATTGAAGGCCAGCCGCCACTGCGGATGGTACGACTCACTCATGGACAGGTAGAACGGCGTCGTCGCACCCTTGATATGGACGAGCTTCTTAGTCTGACTCAAGATTTCGTGTTCAACTTCGGTAGGCTCAATAAAAGTCCTATCCGGAGAGGAAATCGCCCAATAATCTAAAGCGTTGTCGGGTAGAGCAAATAAGGAAAGGTTGTCGTATTTGGTTACCACTTCCTCGCCTTGGATATTACCGTAGGAATAAATATACAAAGTCGCCGAAGTAGCACCCTTAGGAACATTGATTATCTTGGAGAAATGACTCCATTCTTTCGTCTTATTACTTATACGCTCCTGGAATGAATCATTATTTTTTGTCTCCGGATTAACCGAATTATAGCCAATATAGAACCCGACCTCACCCGCATCTTTACTCTCAAAATCGAAGGTAAGCAGATAGCTTCTGCCCCCTTGAATGTCGAACTCTTGCTTAGTGCATGCCGTATGCCGGGTCGATGATAGTACCAAAGCCTGCCCACCATCTAGTGTATTATTTGTGAGAGCCATTCCCAATTGAGGACGTTCATCAAAATTATGACAGTCCCCTACTTCGGTTTGCCAGGGGCCATCTTCAAAGGATGGATTCTTAAGAATATTAAGCGGGAGAAATCGATCAGGATAGAAAAATTCATTACCCTCATACCTATTACAAATCTCTCCGCGAACATTGACTAAGCAGATAGACGCATCCTGATTATTCCTAATTGTAATAGGCGCAGATAAGCTTCCATCCCCTTTAAAAGATTTAAGATCTGTATTCTCAAATACACGCTCCAAGGTGCTAGTTGGAAAAGCAGGGGCTTCTGACTGTATAGATGTAAAATCGAGGTTTCGGGAAAAGAAATCTCTATAAAACTCCTTCTTTCCCTCGATATTCTTACCTGGATCAAGCTCAGTCACGACAGTGAGGGTTTCTAAATAACGAGGCTTATTCTTATTTTCATAAACGGCCACATCTCTCATGCCCAGGGGTACTCTTTCAAGATACGGCAACTTGTCGAGAAGAGATTGATAG
>CAYOUH010000007.1:3199-17499 GCA_964407085.1 uncultured Candidatus Peribacteria bacterium
TAAGCCGGATCGTTACCATAGTCTTTGTAGAAATCATTATCATTTGCATCGTCACGGAGGGGGACGACGATGTACTTAATGGAAGATTGATTTAGAAGATCTTGGAATAGTGACCCCTGTGTTAAGTAAGTAATCTTTTTAAGGAATTTCTCACGTGACAGTTCTTGAGATTCAAACACCTTTCTCCACGATTCTTCCACCATGGACGCTGCACTAAGCTTGGGATGAACAGGATCGTATCCCACCCAATAAGCATCCCGAGGAAGCCATAAAACCCGGAAGTAGTCCTTCTGTTCTTCTAGATAATCATCCAGCACACGATATTCCGCAGGGATAGTTCGTTGAACAAATAGGGTTCCTATCTCGCCAGTTATCAAAGGTAGGGCATTGGAGGACAACAAAAGAGTCAGGGATCCGAAGGCAATATATTCCAACACCCACTGGTACCGCATTTTTCTTTGTTCCATGAGCCTTTTTAGGCCAACGAAAAATGCGGGGATCAAGACTGAATATCCCAAAGCACTATAAAAATAGAACTTACTAGCCTCTCGAAAAGCATTAAAACCTGGAAAATTGGAATGTAGCCATGGGTACACAGTTGGAAAAGGATCGTCGACCTGCTTAGTCAGAAAGACACCCAAGAGAGACAGAACTGTGAAGAAGGCTATAATTGGATCTTTTCGGTTTAGGTAGAAACCAGTGAAAGCCAATAGTGAAACCAACCAAAAATATGGCGGCATAATTTGTGGCAAAAACCACTCTAGGTAATGCCCGCTCCAGAAGGGATGAAAAAGGTTGAAAGCGGCAGCAATATTCCAGTATGTATTCCCGAATAAGCCTCGATTAACCACATCGTTATCAGTAAGGCTGCCGGTCTTAACGAAAGTTAATATCCAAAATAAACTGAGGAGAGCCACGAGCCCTCCCAAGAGGATACTTCCAGCAAACTTGCGCGAAGGAAATTTCAGGCCAGTAATTGATCGTGTATTCCAAAGATCAAACACGAAGTATCCTCCGAGCACAAAGACCATTAGGTATAAGACTCTGAAGTCATAGGTACCTGTAACAGCGAGACACAGTGCGCAACCTACATAGAAAATCCGATACCCACTTTCGGTTGCTTTAACGTAAAGGTAGAAGGCCAACAAGGCGAAGGCAGCCGCAGAATATAGCAAGATATGCGTGCTACTAGCGAGGTAGTAGGTATTGAGATTAAAAACCAGGGCTCCTAAGAACGCTGCTTTATTGGAACCCAAGAACTTCCTTACGAGCACAAACGATGAAAAGAAGCCCACAAAAAGAGTAGGCCAAAAGACCAAGAACTTCTCAAACACATTCTTATCAAATCCTAAATAACCAAAAAGGCCGTAAAAGACATTCAACGGCAACCGCCAAAGAGTGAGATCTAATCCTCCCATGTTGGTAAGGCTAGCCCAACTGGCCATACCGAGGTAGGACTTGGCCGTACTCGCAAACATAAAGGGCCAGTCACCTTTTGCCAAGATGGCAAAAGAAAGCCAACGCCAGTAAACGACTGCTGCCAATAACATTAACGCCAAGACCGCAACATTTGAACTGGATGGTCTTCTCATTAAAAGATCAATTTAGGCCAGAGTACTTCTTTAAAAATGCAGTTGTTCTTCGTGAGCTGTCGCCGTCACGATACTTATTGAACTACTCGCATATTACTCGTCTTTGATCCTTCCAGGAATCCTCTCCACTCAATATCGCTTCAAGAGCTTCAGCCAATTCTTTCTGATTGGAAACTTTTGGACCTGGAGTAACCTCTTCTTACACATACTAGAAATCCCTATTCTTACGGTAGGACTCGAGATCAAATGCCGAGAATATGATAGGTCTATCTAAAAGGAGGAAATCGAAGTAAACGCTCGAATAATCAGTAATCAGGATAGCGGCATTAGCAAGTTCTCCATACACGTCTTCGCCTTGGTAGATCGATATCCTATCCGTCTCCTGTAATGGGGAGGAGCCTTCCTTGGCGTATCTCTTTTTATCCACATTATGGAGATTAACCACCAGATGAACATCATACTTTTCCAGCAACTTCCCCAAAGCATCCCCATCAAAACCAAAACGAACAAAAAAATCGAAATCTTTTTCGTATTCACGAAAAGTAGGCATGTACCAGATTTCCTTCTTATTATGTTTGGAGTGGTTGGCCTTATGTATAAGCTCATCGTTTCGAGGCTGTCCTAAGTACTGAATTTGATCGGGATGAACACGAAAATTATCAACGTATATGTCCCTATTTATTTCTGTTGCACTAACCAGGACATCACAATCCCGTCCGATATATTTAAGAAACATAGTTAGGAGAACCTTCTTCCTGTATACCCACTCCATGCGCTCCAACCTCTTGAGCGGCGTACCGTGCCAAAGCTGAATTATTTGTGCTCTTTTTGGAAGAAGGTAGGCAAAAAAACCAAGATCAAGAAAGGACGTTGAAATCACGAGCAGCTTCGCGACCAAACTAAGATATATTCCCCGCCCAGAATAAAACATATGGGCTTCATAGCCCAACCCACGCACTATTTCTAAGATGTTTGGATCATTTGTAAGCCACACAGCACGGATATCCCTCTCGTGAACAGAAACAAATTCAAACAATGACCTGGAATTGTCCTTAAAGTGATGACCATTACCACCTCCGAATAGCCACAAATTTCTTTTCTTGGGCAGCAAGAAATTCAGGGGGTACAAGGGCAGCAGCAATATTACGAGGAGATACGCCATGGGCTTCTTTATCAAGATTGTCTTAAGTCAGTCTTAATCTTGGTAGTGGATATATCTTCCGTCCTTGGAAGATAAATAACTTCACAGTACTCCTTGAGGAAATCGAACTTCCCCTCCCAATCATCCCCCATGACAAAGATATCGACATTGTGGTTCTTCACGTCCTCGATCTTCTGTTCCCAAGTGTTTTCAGGAATCACTTCGTCAACATAGCGGATAGCCTCCAGCATTTCCTTTCGGTGTTCATAGGGAAAGAACGCCTTCTTGTTCTTGATCGCGTTGAATTCGTCTGTGGACAGGGCAACGATGAGGTAGTCACCTAGGGCTTTAGCTCTTTTGAGCAGGCGAACATGGCCATGGTGGGTGAGATCGTACGTTCCGTAGGTAAGGACTTTTTTCATAGGATTTAGTTATGGAATTTACTAGCTATCAACCCCAATCCCCCTACCCCGAACTCGGCGGTTTTCATGAAGAGCATCCCGAGACCTCGGATCGGATGGGCGAAGAGCTTCCCCGGCTGGCGAAAGAACAGCATGTACCGACGGACGATGCCGACCTGGCCTCCTAGTTCCTTCGAGTCCAGGTTGCGCGCGAGGTAGGCCCCGAACTGGCGGGCGTAGTAGAACTTCTTCCGTAGTGTCCGGGTCAGCGACAGGCGGCCTTCGTCGTGCAGGATGAAGCTAGCGATGCGCGCGAGCTTGCCTTCGCGTGCCGTCCGCTGCGACAGGTCCCAGTCCTCGCCACTGACCATGGTCTCGTCGTACCCGCCGATGCGGTCGAACACGTCGCACCGGATGAAACGGGCGGCCTCGATCCCATCCACGCCGACATAGAACGAGCGTTCCAGTTTCTTGCACTGCGCCCAGAACCCTTCGCCGAAGGATTCCTCCGGGATGATGACCCCGCTGATTTCTTCACTAGCGACCGCCACGCAGTCGGAGATGACGTTCTCTGTCAGCACCATATCGCTGTCGATGAACACGACCCATTCACCACTCGCCTCCTTCGCTCCCCTATTACGCTGCGCACTCCTCTCGGGTCCCTGCTGGTACACCTTGTCGCAGAGGCGGCGGGCGATCTCCGCCGTGCTATCGGTGGAGAAGTTGTCCACCACGATGAGCTCGATGGACGGATACGTCTGCGTGCGGATGGAGGTCAGGCACCGCTCGAGGGTCTTGGCGCTGTTGAGCGTCGGCACGATGACGGAGACGAGGGGGTATTTCATGGGAGGAGGGTGGGGTACGCTCCCTCCCCTGGAGGGGGAGGGCTGGGGTGGGGTGACCAGGTGGAGGGTGCTCACCCCCACCTAACCTCCCCCATCGAGGGGGAGGAATTATCGAGGGGAAGCGAGATGATCGATCGCCCTAACGAAGTCCTCCGTGGCGCGGTCGAAGCTCAATGTCTTGCTCCATTCCCACGCGCTTCGCCGCAGGCGTTCGTATTCGGAATGATCACTGAGGAGGGACACGATGGAGGCGGCCATGTCGGCGGGGGTGGGCGGGCAGACGATGCCCGTCTCGCCATGGCGCACGCTGTCGCGCAGGCCGTCCGCGTCGTAGACGATGGCGGGAGTTCCCTGCGAGTTGGCCTCCGTCACGGTGAGTCCCCAGCCCTCCTTGACCGCGCACGAGAGCAGCACGTGGGAGACCTGCATGAGCTCCGTGCGGCGCGCGTCACTGACCCGTCCCTCGGAGGTGATGTCCGATGCGTACTCCGACGCCGTGATCATGGCGGTGACCTTCCGCCCATACGCTGACCCGTTCCCTCCGGCCACGATGAGCCGCAGGTCGGGGATCGCCTGCTTGGCCAGCTCGAACGCGCGGATCGCGTGGTCCGTGCGCTTCATTTCCCGAATGGCGCCGAGGATGAGAACCGTGGGATGGGGAGCTTTCGGAGCAACTCCCTCCCCTGGATGGGGAGGGCTGGGGTGGGGTGACGAAGGGAGTTCATTTCCACCCCCACCTAACCTCCCCCCTCGAGGGGGAGGAAGGGAACCAACCGGCTCCATCGTGATGCCTTCACTGATGATCCGCACGTCGTCTGCACGCCACCCGTAGCGCAGGAGGTCACGCCGGGTACTGTCTGACACCGTGATGGCCGGGGTGCGCGACAGCATGCGCAGGTAGAGCGGTTCGATGAGGTACCCGATGGTGGAGAGGGGCTGTGGCAGCTGGTAGAACCAGATCTCGCGGCACAACTGGTGGAAGAACATGAGGACCGGGGCATCGGCATACCACCGTGCCATGAACGGGATGGTGTTCACCTCGTCGATGATGAGGTCCGCCCAGCCGCGATACTTGGCACGGTACAGCCTCCAGGCATGGTAGTAGGCCGTCCAACGGTTCCCGACGCGTTCGATACGGTAGCCATCGCGCTCGACCCGCTCCTCACCCCCCGGGAATCCGCCCACGATGAACGTAATCCCGACGCCCCGCGCGGCGAGGCGCTTGGCGATTTCCTCGTTCACGGTTTCCGCCCCGCCCGCGAGGGGGTGCGAGGTGTCTTTCCACGTGAGCCACAGGATGCGGTTGGGGAGGGGCATGAAGTATTCTTTTTCCTGAGTCCCGTAGTCGGGACGAAGGATCCCAGGGTATCGACGGGATCCTTCGCTATCGCTCAGGACGAAGAGATATATGAAAGGAGGCGAGAATCATCACGCATACGCCGCGGGCGGGAAATGGCGGATGAAGTGGAACCGGCGGCGGCGCGGCGCGGCGGGACGGTGGGAAGGGGGTGGCGTGGCAACCATGGGACGGCCATCGACGGGCTCGGCGCCTTTCTCCACCACGTACAGCGGACGGGCCATCGACTCGTCGTGGATGCTAGCCACGTACAGCGCGATCAGCCCCAGGCAGATGAGCGTTATGCCGGTCAGGAACACGTTGATCACCGCCAACACGGCCGATCCCGAGAACGAGAACGGGTTCGTCCCGAGGTATTTGGTAACGAAGATGAAGAGCCCCAGGATCCCAGCGACGGTGGTGATCGCGAGCCCCAGGTAGCCTGCTATGCGCAGCGGGAACAGGCTATGCGAGACGAAGGACGTGAACGCCAGTTTCAGCAGCTTCATGGCCCCATAGCCCGCCGTGCCGGCCGTGCGCGCATTGGCACGGAAGGGCACGTACTCGCGCGTGAAGCCTAGCCAGTCGATGAGCGACCGCGTCATGCGGTTGCGCTCGTGGAAACGGTTGAACGCGTCGATGACCTGGCGGTCGATGAGCCGGTAATCGGTCGATCGGGGAACCACCTCCGTCTCGGACAACCACGAGATGATCCGGTAGTACGCCCGGGAGCCCATGCGCTTCACCCACCCCTCACCCTCGTTCGACTCGCGCAGTCCGATGGCCATCCTGGCACCCCCCTCCCACCGGCGCAGCAGCTGCGGGATGAGCTCGACCGGATGCTGCAGGTCGGCGTCGATCAGGATCGCGGCGTCCCCGCGCGCGTGGTTGATGCCCGCGGTCAGCGCGATCTCCTTGCCGAAGTTGCGCGACAGCGCCACGAGCCGGATGCGCGGGTCGCGCTGCGCCATGCCGCGGATGAGCGCGGGACTGCCGTCGCGGCTGCCGTCGTCGACGAACATGATCTCGAACGCGTAGTTCTCGCGCCACAGCACCTCGCACAAGGCGGTATGGAAGCGCTGCAGGTTGTCACGCTCGTTGTACGTCGGAACGATGATGCTCACGACGCGCGGCGTATCCGTATGGGCGAAGGGGACGGTCATTCGCGGTCGCAATAGGTGAAGAAGGCGGCTAAAACCAGGAAGGTCGCGTTGCACAGGAGATTGGCCAGCACGTAGTCGCCGATCGTCGCGTGGCGCAGGGCCAGGGAAACGAGCTCCACGGCGAGCCCCGCCGAGAGCGGGTACAGTGCGCTGCGCCGCTCGCGGGCGATGAGGTAGTTCGTCAGCAGCGCACCGATCACCCCCATGGCCATGGCCCAGACGTAGCCGGAGAGATGGGTACCGATCCCGGCGTACGCGTCCCCCAGGAGGAGCTGCACGGCCAGGTCGGGAAACAGCGTGAACCCCATGGCAACGCCCACGGCGAGGAACCCGGCGGCGGCGAGGCTGGCCATCAGCATGTCCCGCCGGCGCCCGGCATGGTCGGCGGCCGATGCCACCAGCGGCAGCACCACCGCGGCGAACGCTCCCGCCCCATAGAGCACCACCTTGCCTACCACCGTCAGTGCCGAATACTGTCCGGCGAGTTCGGGCGGGAGGAAGGCCTTGGCCAGGAGGATATCGGCGTTCGTAAACAGGGCGGAGAGCAGTGTCACGGTCAGGATCACGCGGCCGTGCGACCACAGGGCATCGCGCGGGAACTCGTCATCCGCGGAGGGGGCAGGAGCCAGGTCGCGCCCCACCAGATCGCGCGTGGAGGCGTAAGCGTACCCCCACCCGATCGCGGCCCCGGCCAAGAGCGCCACCATCACCCCCTCCACTCCCCAGCCGATCCACACCAACAAGATGCCCAGGGCAAGCTTCGCGACCGTGGGCAGGACGTTGGCCACCGCGGCGGCACCGAAACGCTGCAGTCCCTGCAGGGTTCCCTGCTCCAGGGCCAGGAGGGGGCCCAGTCCCGACAGCAGCGCGAACAGGACGATCGGCACCGGACGGATATGCAGCACGGAGGAGAGCAGCGGCGTGGCGACGAGCAGGATGGCCGCGGTGGCGAGGGCGATGCGTCCTCCCATGCGGCGCCCGGCGGCCATCAGCCGCGCCACGTGGTGCAGCTGGCCGCGCCCGGAGAACTGCCCGGAGAACTTGGCCGCGATGGCGGTGAGCGTCGCGCCCGGCACGCCCGTCACGAGCTGCAGGGCGAACAGCGCCGCGATCTCGCCGAAAGCCGCCACGGGAAGGATGCGCCCCATGGCCAGCGTGAAGGCATAGTTGAGGACGTTGACCACCATGGATCCGGCCAAAACCGTGGCGCCGCTGCGAAGGGTGGCGGCGCCGGAACCGGAAGCGTTGCTACGGGGCATGCGTCAGGGCGGAAAGGAGCCCCCACTATCCTCCCGGGGCTTCACGGAGGCAAGCAAGCCCCCTTGTTGACTCGCTCCTACCCGCCGCACGATGCATTTGAGGCCGGAAAATGGGGCATAATAACCCCCCTCGCTTCTATCTTCCTCCTGAGCGATAGCGAAGAGCTTGTCCTGAACTTGATTCAGGAATCCCTTCGTACTCGGCACGAGATCCTTCGTCCCGACTACGGGACTCGGGAAAAAGAGGATGAGGAACCCACCACCATCACCCACTATCCTCCTTGCATTTCCGCCGGGAAAACGTAGACTACGACCCGCTATCCGGAAGCGTTAGCACCACCGGAAATCCCCTAACCCGACCACCCAGCATGGCCACGAACAAGAAAGCCGTTTACCTCACCGCCGAAGGCCTCCGCAAGCTCAAGGAAGACCTGCAAGCCCTCATCGAGGTGCGCCGCCCCGAGATCGCGGCCAAGCTCAAGCGCGCGCTGGAGTTCGGGGACCTGTCGGAAAACGCCGAGTACCAGGAAGCCCGCGAAGACCAGGCCATGACCGAGGCCCGCATCGGGGAACTGGAGGAACAGATCCGCAACGTGGAGATCATCGACGAGGCCGGATCAAGCGACTTCGGCGCGGGCGACACCGTCCAGATGGGGTCAAAGGTCACCGTGATGAACCTCTCCGACGGCGAGAAGATCGAGGAGACCTACGTCATCGTGGGCTCCACCGAGGCCAATCCGCTCGAAGGCAAAATCTCCAACGAATCCCCGCTCGGCAACGCCCTCCTCGACCACAAGGTGGGAGAAAAGGTGAACTTCAAGGCACCGGCCGGCATCCAGGAATACAAGATCACCGCGCTCGAGTAGGCTAAAACCCGCATCGATGCGCTGAAAAGGCGCAATCATGCGCATCCTTGCGCCTTTTCAGCTCAACCCGCTGCCATTGCGCATTTCCCGCTCCCCATGTCCGCCCGCCTCATCATCATAGGACTCAAGACGGTCGCCTTCGTCGCCCTCTCGATCGTCATGGTCGCCACCGTCTACGGCTACCGACTCGATGACACGGGGGTCATCGCCCGCACCGGCATCGTGGATATCTCCTTCGTCCCGCGCGACGCGGAACTGTTCGTGGATGGTGCCCGCGTAGAGACCACGGGGGGCAAGGCGGTCCTGCCCCTCTCCGTAGGAAAGCATGACATAGCGGTGCGCAAGATCGGCTTCCAGCCCATCCGCAAGGCCCTTTCTGTCGACGGCACCACAGCCAACCGCATGGGAACCATATACCTCGCCCCCGTCCGCGAGGCACTGTCCTGGTCGGGCCACTCCGCCACCACGGGAGAGGAGGAGATCTCCGGTCCCCGGTGCGAGCCCGAGACGATCCTCCACGTCCAAGGAAAACAGGTAATCAAGAACGCCAAGGTCGTCACGGTAGACGCCAAGGTGGTCAGCCGCGACGCGGCAGCGCTGTTCGCTACCCGCGACACGGTTCTGGTCGGTTCGGAATTCTCCCTCCTCGCGATCAACCCGGTGACCGGGATGGTTACCACCCTGCACCGCTTCGACGCCCGCATCGCGCACGTCGCCTCCGGCCCGTCGGACGATAACGTCTTCGTATCCACGGCACGCGACGTGGCGCTCTGCTCCATTCCCAATGCGGTGTGCACGCACGTCCTGCACTCGCCCGAGGACGTCCGCTCCGTCACGTACGACGCTGGTACCCGCCGCCTCACGGTCTCGTCAGACGGTAACCAGCGGCTGGAGGCGGAGTTCGACCAATGGAGCACGGGCTTCTGGGGGCTGTAGGTATTGCCCTCTTCTCCCGCCAGCGGGAGAAGAGTTGGAGATGAGGATGGAAAAGACCCCTCACCCTACCCTCTCCCCTTCGGGGAGAGGAGTATTCAGTACACCTCCGCCAAATAGCACTCTTCGCAGTACACCTTCTCGGACCTGTCAGGCGAATACGTGCTGCGGATGGCTTTGGCACAGCGGCTGCACGTCCGGTCGAACAGCCTGCGCGGATTGCGTAAACGCAGACGCGCGGCGTAACGGCAGTTCCAGCAGCGCGTGGGAACGGGCAATCCCATCTCGCGGTAGAAGCGCAGCTCCTGGCGGATGACCTTGTAGTTCTTGCCGCACTGCGAGCAGCCCAGGATCTCATCGGTGATCGCATCGTTGACGTCCTCGATCCGTTCCGGGATGACGACCTTCGGCCCCTGGTAGCGGTTGCTGTCGTCCTCCTCGCGCCAATCCGCGCCGATCATGCGCGCACCGGCGGCATCCCGCGGGAAATATTCCTGCGCGACGGTTTCATTGTACGCGTAGGGGGACACCGATGCGGGGAAGAATTTCCCCCACTCCCCGGTCGTCTGCATGTGCGCGATGATCCGTGGAACCAACGCCTCATATTCTTCTTTGGAGTACTGCTTGTTCAGGATGCAATACTCGTCCTTCTTCAGTCCCACGCAGCCGAACAGGTTGCTCGAGTTCCAGCACTGCATGGAGTAGTACACGTCATGCCCGTGGTAGCAGTACAGGTTCATGGCGCAGTGGTAGCTGGAGATGCTGCTCATTACCTGGTAGCCCAGCTCGCAGTGCACGAACATGTTGCTGCAATCCATCAGATCCTTGTTCTCATCCGCGGTCGTGACGAACCGGCAATCCTGGCAGCCCGAGATGTCGTAGCTGTCATGGCAATCCTTCGACGCGTTGATGAAGTCTCCCGTGCAGTCCTCGCTGTTGGTGATGTTGGCATACTTATGCACCCGCTCGGATCGCAGCTTCTCCAGCCGTGCCAAGGCCTCCTGCCACAGGCGGGGATCGGAGCGCACCTGCCGCACCCTCTGCAGGTAATCCTCCTTGGTGAGCTGCTGGTTGAGGAAGCAGTACTGCTTGCGCACCAGGTTCGTGCACAAGAAGCAGTCGTTGCACCCGCGTAGGTTGTCGGACAAATGGCAGTCCCGGCAATCGGTGCTGTTGGAGACATAGGTGCACGAGTTGCACTTGTGCAGGTTGAACCCTTCGTAGATGAGCTCGCTGTCATAGACGTCCGAGGAATCGACCGCCTTGCGGCAGCGCTGCAGCATGTGGCCGTAGTAGCAGTCCTCGCTGTTTTCCGACGCGTTGATCAGGTAACAATTCCTACAGTACGCCACGATGGCCGCGTAATCGCAGTTCTCGTTCTGCAGGCCGACAACGTTGATGAGCGGGATCTCCAGGGCCAGCTCCTGGAACTGCTCGAAGAATGGCCGCGTGAAATTGAACTCGCGCCCGTAGTCCGTGCCGTTCCACGCGTCGCTCCACCATTCCTCCTGGGTATAGACCTTGTAGTTCCTCCCATGCGCCGACACGGGTGCCACGAGCGACAGGGTGGACTTGCCTGAGAGCGACGAGACCGAGTTGTACAGCCGCCGCTCGTTACGGTGCACCAGGCGCGACTGCAGCCGGCAGTCGGGACAGAGCACCGGCGCGGGGATGGGATACGCCTTTCCTCCGTAGGTCGGGGAGACGCGCCCGAGGAAGGCCAGGTCGGCGTCCGTCACCTCGTAGGGAGCGGAGCATTGGAGGCAGGTATGTCGCATGGGATGGGGGTTAGAACCAGCATGCCATTCTGTAATGGAAAATCTTCCATGGAAGACGGTTAACAAGGTAGATGGCGTATTAAAGGCATTTATATGGTATATTTCCTGTAGAAAACATTTTACGACGATCCATGTTCGTTCCCGATTTCAACCAACTGGACCTGACCGAGACCGAGGGGAAGCTGTACCTCGCGCTACTCGAACTGGGCGGCGGATACGCCAGCACGCTCGCTCGTCGCGCCTCCATGCCGCGCGTGAACTGCTACCACACCCTGGAGAACCTGCGGAAGAAGGGCCTGGTGAACGCAGTCGACAAGGGTCGTGCGCGCTACTTCCTCCCCGAGCCACCCCAGGTCCTGGCCAACGTCCTGGAGGAGAAGGCCGACTACGCCAAGTCCATCCTGCCCGACCTGCTCTCGATCACGAACTCACTCTCCTTCAAGCCCGCCATCCGTACCTACGAGGGATGGGACGGGGTGAACGCGGTGCTCGAGGCGACGCTCGCGGCCAAGGACAAGCTGCTGGGCTACTCGAACCTGAAGGCCAAGGGGGAACTGCATGGCAAGAGCCTGCGCGCCTACGGCGCGAAGCTCATGGAAAACGGCATCCGTACGCGCATCATCTGCCCATCCAGCCTCGAGGCGTTCTCGTTCGTATCCGACTACTATCCCCCCGATTTCCCGTCCGAACTCGTCGAAATCCTGTTCGTGAACCCGCGCGAGTTCTCGTTCGAGAACGAGATCCTCATCTTCGACGATACGGTCGCCATCGTATCGCAGAGTCGTGACGAACCATTGGCAATGCTGATCGAAAGCCCCTCCTACGCACGGTCGCAGCGGGCGATCTTTAACCTCGCATGGCTGGGAGCCAGCAGCTTCATCGTGCAGTGAGTTAACGATGGCCTTCCCCTCATCACCTCACGGCAAATCGTACGTCTTGATGGCGACCTTCGCCATCTCGCCGCGGGTAATATTCGCGTTAGGATCGAATGCGGTAGTGGTTTTGCCACTGATTACTCCCTTCGCATACCCGTAGTTGACGTAGGCCACGAACCAGTCGGTTACCGGATCGACATCCTTGAACGGTGAAGGAAGGGATCCCACGGCGAATTTCCGTGAGGCTACCAATATCATCTTCAAGGCCTCTGCCCTGGTAACGGGATCGTTCGGACGGAAAGCACCATCCAGATAGCCTGCGATTTCGGCCTTCCTCGCAGCAGCGACATAGGGAGCGAACCAGTCGGTTGCATGGACATCACTCAATCCCTGCAACGCCGAGAGATCCGTCCCGATTTCGTAATCGAAAGTAAGCAAGGCGATCTTGGCCATCTCCGCCCTAGTCAGCGGGTCGTCAGGCTTGAAAAGTCCCGGGGCCTTGCCCTGCACGACGCCCATCCGTTGGAGCCTCATGATGAAATCCGCCGCCCAGTGTCCTGCAATGTCGATGAACGTAGTACCAGAACCCGTCATGGCAACGGGGGAAGGGGTAGGGCTGGCACTCGGCTTGGACGTAGGAACCGTACTTCCCGCGGAGCCTCCCCCGCCTCCTCCCCCGCCTCCGGCGATAGTACAGGCGGTCGTGGCGTTAGGAGTGATGACGACGGTCTTCTCGCCCGAGATCGAGAGGCGGTTAAAGTTTCCCGTGCAGTCCTGAGGCAGTCCGAGATCATTGGCTAACACGTAACGATCGGGAGACTCCAGGTTGAACGTATCGCCGGTTGCGACCGTGACCGTTATGGTGGTGGTCCCGACGACCAAGGAAGTTGCCTTGGAGTCGGCCAGGATCACGTACGTGTTCCCACCGAGGGAGATGGCGGTGTTTACCGGGTAGTTGAGCGCCGCAGCGTGGGATTGCGGTATACCGAAAAGGGCGCCGATCACGAAGATCAAGCCCAGTGAGAGCCGGACGGGGGAGGGGGAAAGCGCTTTCCTCATGGGAAGGGGGATAAGGGGAAACGGGAATGACCTGGGAATCCTAAAGGTTTCTCATCCGCCGCGCTAGAACCACCCCTTCTTACCCTTGCGTTCCGTATCGCGCAGTTCCTGGTACAACTTCTCTTCCTCCTTGGACAGCTTCTTCGGGACTTTCACGTGCAGCGTCACGTAGTGGTCGCCCTTCGTATATGCGCCTATCTTCTGCACTCCCAGGTCCTTGAGCCGGATCACCTGGTCGTGCTGGCTGCCCTTGGGCACCGTCAGGGTTTTCTTGCCATAGAGCGTATCGATCTCCACCTCGTCACCCAGGGCCGCCTGCGACGGACTGATCTCGATGGTGGTACGGATATCGTGCCCGTCACGGTGGAACTTCTTGCTCTGTTCGACCCGTACGTGGATGAACAGGTCTCCCGCTGGACGTCCACGCGGTCCGGCATTCCCCTGCCCCTTGAGTCGGATGGTCGTCTCATCATCAACCCCCGCAGGAATGGTGAACGTGATGGTCTCGGACTTCGTGACCCTTCCTTCCCCATGGCACGTCTTGCACTTCTTCTCTGGTACCGTCCCCTCCCCGGCGCACGTTTCGCAGGTACGCTGCGTGCGGAAATTCCCCAGGATCGTGCGCTGCGTTCCCGTCACCGTTCCCGCTCCCGAGCACGTGGCACACTTCACCGTCTTGGCTCCTTCCTCTGCCCCGCTTCCAGTACATGTCTCACACGTGGCCTGGCGGTTGATGGTGATCTGCCGCTCCGCGCCGAAGACGGCTTCGTCGAAGGTGGCGTTGATGGCGATCTCCAGGTCCTCACCCTCCTGCCGCCTGGCCTGCTGCTGCCGGCCGCCAAACGGGGACCCGGAAAAAAATGTCTCGAAGATATCCTCCACGCCGGAGAATCCTCCCCCGCGCTGGAAGCCGGAGAAGTCGAATCCCTCGCCGTATCCGCCGCCATTGCCCATCTGGTCCGACGTCGTACCGTACGTGTCATACTGCTGCTTCTTCGCCGGATCCGACAGCACCTCGTAGGCGGCCGAGATCTCCTTGAACCGGGCCTGCG
>CAYOUH010000008.1:0-1539 GCA_964407085.1 uncultured Candidatus Peribacteria bacterium
AAGGCGTTGAGCACGAACCCCGATCCCGTGACGGAGGTCACGACGCCGTTGAACATGCCGTTGCGCCTCTGGATGGACCCTTTCTTACTCCACTTGGCGTTGACTTGCGTCTTGGCCTCATCGGCCCAGGTTCCCTTCACGTCGACCATTTGTCCCGTGGCGAATTCGGACCACTTGGCATTGGCGCCGAAGCGGCGCTTGATAGTCGTTCCGGTACCGGTGCGGACCAGGTAGCTCTTGCTGCCCTTCATGACCGTAAGCTCGCTTCCGTTGATGGCGGTGATGGTACCGCGGCCCAGTTCAGCCTTCTTGCCGATCACCGTCTGGCCGGAGCCGCTACGGATCATCTTGCCGGAACCCGACTTGGCCTCCTGGCGAACTTCCTTTATCGCTTCCCGCTTCTGCTTGATCTCTTCGCGCAGAGCTTCGATACGCTCCTTGCGCTCCGCCTTCTGTTCGTCATCCTGCTTGGCGAAGACCACTCCGCTCGAGAGCATGGTCATACCGAGGGTCAGGGCCGCGATGCCCTTCTTGATGGTGATAGGCTTGATCGTCATAGGGTGGTGTTTAAAAAAACGTTAGGGAAATAATGGGGATATAAACCGGACGCGGGGCAGATTACCACACGTCCGAGAGGAGAAACGAAGGAAAAACCCTTCCGTTTCACTGCTCTTTCAACCCGGATGAGCTAGAATGCCTACACGGAGCCACAATTCATTCCTTGACACCCTTTTGACGATGGCGTTTGGTTTGCCTCTCGCCGGTACCGATCCTGTCCGGCAGACGCGTTCCCTACTCAGCCACGTGCTCGTTCGACGGGTGGGCGAGACGGAATTCCGCCTACCGATCACCGAAGTGGAGCTGTACTGCGGGGAGGATGACCTGGCGTGCCACGCGCGGGTCGGACGGACGGAAAGGACGAAAGTGATGTACGGCCCCGCGGGATACTGGTACGTCTACCTGGTCTATGGCATGCACCACATGCTCAACCTCGTGATCGGCGACGAGGGCCATCCAGCGGCCGTTCTCATCCGTAGTGCGGGGAACGTACAGGGTCCGGGCAGGCTGACGAAGGCATTGGAAATCGATCGGAGCCTGAACGGAAGGGAGGCTATGCCTGATTCGGGACTCTGGATCGAGGTGGGAAAGAAGCCTGACCCTGAGAGTATCATCGCCACGCCGCGCATCGGCATCGACTACGCGGGACCCGAATGGAGCGCGAAGCCATGGCGCTTCGTTCTGGCCCAGGACTAGCCACGGGATCCTCTGGCAAGGGATTTGGAAACGATCCCCTGGAAGGAAGGCATGGAATCGCTATCATGGATTCCCTTATCGTCCATGACCTTCTCCCCCGTCGCCATCGCCCTGGATGCGCCTTTCGTCACGATTCCCCTGTTCGAGCAGCGCGTGCGGGCCGGTTTCCCGTCCCCCGCGGACGATTTCATCGCGGGTGGCATCGACCTCCACCGCGAGCTCGCCCCCCATCCGGCGGCCACGGTCTGCGTGGTGTCGCCGACGTTGTCCGTCTTGTCGAGCTTG
>CAYOUH010000008.1:1549-12697 GCA_964407085.1 uncultured Candidatus Peribacteria bacterium
CGCAGGGCGACTCCATGCTGGGAGCGGGCATCCGCAGCGGCGATTTGCTCATCGTGGACCGGAGCAGGCAGGCCATCCCCGGGAGCGTGGTGGTAGCGCTCATCAACGGCGAGTTCACCGTGAAGGAGCTCTCGCTGCGTGAGGGTATGCCCATCCTCCTCCCCGCCAACCCACGCTACGCGCCCATCGAAGTGGCCCCCACGGACGATTTCGAGGTATGGGGCGTCGTGGCCCACGTGATCCGCTCGTTCTAAACAATCCCAAGCGATATGCCGCTGTACGTCCTCGTGGACTGCAACAATTTCTTCGTCTCGTGCGAGCGCGTCTTCCGCCCCGACCTGGCGCGCAAACCGGTCGTGGTACTGTCGAACAACGACGGTTGCATCATCGCGCGCAGCGAGGAGGCGAAAGAAGCGGGCATCCCCATGGGTGCCCCCGTGCATCTGTGGAAGGAAACCATGGCGAAGCACCACATCGAATCCTTCTCGCCCAACTTCCCGATGTACGGCGACTTTAGCACGCGCATCAAGGGCATCCTGCGCGAGCACTGCGCGGCCACGGAAGTGTATTCCATCGACGAGGCCTTCCTGCGGTTGGATGACAGTTCGCCCGAAGAAGCCGTAGAGTTCTGCAAAGGACTGCGGCAGCTCATCCTGCGCTGGACGGGCATCCCCGTGTCCATCGGCATCGCGCGGACGAAGACGTTGGCCAAGACAGCGGGGCATACCGCGAAGCGCGAGGCGAAGACGGACCGCAGCGCCAGTGGGGTCCATCTCTTGGTCGAGGAAACGGAGGTGGGAGAAACCCTGACAAAGACGCAGATCGAAGAGGTCTGGGGCATCGGGTACCGCACGGCGAGGAAGCTGCGCGCCAACGGCATCGGGACGGCCGCGGACCTCACGCGTCGCGATGACGCCTGGATCAGGATGCAGATGGGCGTCATGGGCGTGCGCATCGCCCACGAGCTGCGGGGACTCCCATGCTTCACGCTCGAGCACTACCACGGGGCGAAGAAGGCCATCATGAGTACGCGCTCGTTCGGTCGCGCCGTGACGAAGCTCTCGGAACTGAAGGAAGCCACGGCGGCCTACACGGCGCGGGCGGCGGAGAAGCTGCGCGCCCAAGGAAGCGTCGCGCGCTACGTCACCGTCTACATCCGCACCGGCTTCCACGGGACGGAAGAGCATTACTCCAAGAGCGCCTCCGTATTCCTCCCCGTCGGCACCAGCCACACACCGACCCTGGCGAAGGCCGCCCATGAAGCGCTCTCCGGAATCTACAAGGAGGGCGTGAAGTACAAGAAGGCCGGCGTGATCCTCTCCTGCCTCCTGCCCGTCGATGCCATCCAGCCGACGCTGCTCGGGGACGCAGGGGACAACCCGAAGCAGCGGGCGCTGATGGAGGCCATGGATCGCATCAACGCCCACGAGGGCAAAACACTGCTCGCGATGGCTGGGGAAGGCATCGATAAGCCGTGGAAGATGAAGCAGGAGCGCCGCTCCCCCGCCTATACGACCGACCTGTCACAGGTACTGACGATCAGGATTTAGGATCCTTCTCTCAATGCTTCACGAAGGTTGGAGGAAGGTTTTTCGGTGAGAAGTACGTTCCATCTATTATCTGCCGAATGGAGGCCTTTTGCCGCTTCAACGTGTCCTTCCATTCGGATGACTCCAAGACTTTATTGATCACCTTGCCATACATCGCATGACGATGAGGCAAGACGTCTTCTGCGGCCACGAAACGTACCTTCCGTACCCGCCTACTCAGGGATTCCCATTCCCGGACCACTTCCTCCAAACCGGGGTATGGACGGGCACCGGCCTGGGCACGAAGCGCTTCAAAGGGATGGGCAAGTTGGGGAATACGGCGAAGCATGGTACGAGCACGGGGAATCTGGAAAGCGTTCGTTACAACCGTGACCCGAACCAGTTCAGGTCGGGCGATGAGCAGTTTCGCCAACTCGACCAACTCGGTATACGTCGAGTACGATTCTTCTTGGAGAGAAAGGTCCGTTGAAGGTGGTACTCCCAAGCGCCGCAGAGCCAGGGCCGACACCAGAGCATCACTTGCCGCTTCCGTCCGAACACGCGAGTTCGTTTGGATCGGCACTCCTCCGAACGTGGTAGATAACTCGGCAGCCGCCACAAGGCGTGCCTTATTCCCGCTCATTTCCTTGTGAACGGATCGATCAGCGTAGCTTCCTGGTCTCGCTACGATCCGCCTACTGCCATCGACACGCTTCACCTCCCTTGTGGCCACTCCACTGGCGAGGACGAATAAGAGATCGGGACGCCTCCCACACAATTCCTTATAGCACCTGAGCTTTGAACCGGTTTCTGGATCCCGTGGGGATGGACTTGCTCGCAATTTGGATGTTCATTCCAGTATGCCTATCTGCCCGAGGACTGCCAAGTTTGATACGGAAAACGACACCTTTCCATCCCTCACGTGTTTCTATGGTTTCCTACCTTCTTACCCTATCTACCATGAATGACCAGAACAGCCACGACGAGAAGAAAGGAACCGGGACGGATACACCCGGAGCACAGACCGGAGCCGGAGGCAGCGCTCAGCCGGCCGGAACAGGCGATACCAACCCCGCCGCCGGGGGAACCACGAACGCCCAAGGCCAGGGCGGCGATCCGGACAAGGGCGGACCGAAGGGCGAACCGTCCCGCGGAACGGGCGGAATGGGCACCGATGCCATGCACTCCCGTGAAGGGAGCGATGGCACAAAGGTCCTGTAGGGAGTTAGGGGATTTACCCTTTAACCTCTCCAGTACCCATGAACTCCAACCAGAACTACAGTGGTAGCGGCAAGCCCACCTCCGGAGCTCCGACCCCGACCAAGGGCCAGCACGACGGCAGTGGTGAAAACGATGCCCAGATGTCCGGCACGAACAATATCGGCAAAGGCGCCGAGCATGGCAATACGACCAACGGCGACCGTATGTCGGACGATGGTCGTCGCACGGATGCGGCATAGGCCAGGATCCCAAAACCCCCTCCCCACGTGGGGAGGGGGTTTTGGTTTTTCTCTCCCATTGCGCCAGGAATAAGGAATATACTGACCGCAATTCATATTCCCCGCATGAAAAAATCCCTGTTCGTCGCCGCATCTCTCGTTCTGCTGCTTTCGAGTTGTGGGAAATCCGTGACTTCACGACTTGAAACGGGGAGCGGATCGCTCCCAAGCGCGACCCCCCTGACGCACACCACTGACATCATGGCTCTCCCCCAGGAGGAGCGCGCAGCGGCGATCGAGGCGAAGATCAAAGACGTTCCCCAGGAATGGGGGGCGGTCCTCTCCTGGGAAAGGGAAAAAGACGACCAGGGCAAGCCACTGGGTCTTTACCGCATTACCTATGCCAACAGGATTTGGGGCATCCTGCAGCCTGGAATTAACAAGCTATACTTCGCACGCCAGACCGACCAAGGCGATTGCTTCGTCATTAAGGAAAAATACCAAGAATTCTCCGGACCAGGGGATATGTACGGCGAATGCGGGGTAGTCGAGCATGGCTTTTATGATTTTTCCTCCAAAACGATCGTTCCCATCATTGGTGCGAGGAGCCGTTTTTCCCTCGACCCCCAATACGACGACACCCCGTTGCGCCATGCTCCTTTCAAGATCGCAGGACGGGGAGACCTAGGAGTCTTTAGTCCAGGAGGCACATATTTCGGCGTGAGCGTCGACGTATACGAAGGTTGCGGTTGTCAGTTTGTCTCAACCGAGAACGGTTCCGTCATCCAGGCTGGTGACGACCGGTCGATCAACCACTACGATTACGAGGAAGTGTTTGGCTGTGGCGCGACGGTTGCCTTTTCCCAGGACGAAAAAGTCGTGGCAATCCTGGCCCAATACCGGGGAATGGCCAGTCCCGGAACAGAATTTACGGTGATCACCAGGGAATCGACCTTTTCCGTTCTCCCATTGCTACTTAGGGATCCGAAGAAGGATACCAACGACGCCGAAGGAGATCCCGATGTACTCAACACTATAGGGATCACGTCGCTGGATAGTTCCTCAATCCGTTTCACGGTCGATGCGAAAAGTACGGATCTTACCCCCGGATCGTTCGAATATACTTTCGCCGCGAGGAAGCTGACCAAGCTCAAGTGATTACCTTCCCATCCACTTCCTCACCGTCGCGATGAGCGCTCCGATGCCTCGCGGCCGGGATACCGACGGACTTGTGCACGAAGGTGATCCTTATGTTTTTTTTCCAGAAACCGGTAATTGGCTGCGGGTATGGTGGGCAACCGCATTGACGAACGCGAGGAGCAGTCCCATCCCCACGAAGATGTACACCATGGTGAATATCCTTCCCAATTGCGTTTCCGGACTGAAGTCCCCGAAGCCCACAGTCGCGAGCGTCGTGACGCTGAAGTACAGGGAATTGACCCATCCCCAGCCTTCGACCAGGTGGTAAAACGTCGCACCGATCACCAGGATGATGGCAACCAGGACGAACAGGACGCGCATCTCGGGATCACCGACGATCTCGCAAACGATGGCGCGGAACGTATGCCAGGGACGGGTAAGGAAGGTCATGGAAACGGAAGGAAAACTCGAGCCTCAAGAGGGCAAGCAACCTACGGTGGGACCGGAAAAAAATCAAGAGACCACCGAATCTTCTAGCACAGGAGCGGCTTGCTTTTCACAGCTTCCATACCTATATTTCCCGTGCCTTGGGGAGTCGCCAAGCGGTAAGGCAGCGGACTTTGAATCCGCCATTCGGGGGTTCGAATCCCTCCTCCCCAGCCATCGACAAGCCGAGAGGGAAGGATGCGAGGCGTCCGAAGGGGATTCGAACGGGTGCGAGCTAGTCGAGCACCCCGCCGCCTGCGGGCGAATCCCTCCTCCTCAGCTAGTCATTTTGAATACCAATGAACCCGCTGAGAACAGCTATTTACGGCTCACGGATTAATAGCAGTTCTCCTGTATTAAAGGTATAATCATCAGATAGGAATTTATTAATGGCCATGGAAGTCAAGCCGCCACCCCTGGAACAACTTAAGGGAAAATACCTCACCCTAGGGGAGCTTCTGCCCAAGGGTATTCTATCTCCGGAAGCTCAGGGCGTCGTCGATTCCGAGGCGGAGGCACCCATGAACGTGACGGAGGATCGTTCCCTTCGCGTCAAAGCGACCGATATTTGCGGTCTGACCTGCACCTTCTGCCACAATGAAGGAACGCCGGTCAATGAGGCGCAGAAGGATTCGGGCAGGGTTTCGGTTTTCCAAATAGATAACGGTGTCTCGTTCCATCCCGGCGTAGTGATGCCGGACGGGGATTTTCTTGACGCCCTATTGTCCTTGAAGGAAAAAATCGGCATCAACGAAATACACATGACGGGGGGGGAACCTACCATGCATCCCAAATTTTTCAATTTAACCAAGCTGTGCAAGTCGCTGGGGTTCAAAGTGAATATAACTTCGAACGGCGAAACGGGGGCTATTTACGGCAAAGTGCCGGATACCGGAATTTCCAACGTCAATTTTAGTATCTTTGGAACCACCCCTGCTGAACTGGCTGCTGTCCAAGCAGAGAAGTACAAGGATATAGGGCTGGCTCAACGCAAAATAGACCAGCTAACCAGGGCAATCGAGAGTTGTAATGCCAATGGAATAACGGCAAAGGCCAATATCGTCATGCAGAGTAGTGATCACGCCGATCGAATAGGGCGAATCGTTGATACCTTCGGAGATAAAGTAAAGATCAGAATCCTGCCCGATCTAAGCATTGGAACACCTTCCATCGCTTCCATTTACGAGTACCTCGCGAGCCGAGGCGCGGTTGCAATTCAGAGGAATTTTGCTGCGGGAAGTTCGAACCTCTCCGTCGACTACCGAACCGATGACGGTTCTGAAATCGGCTTCAAGCAGATCCGGCCTACGCGCATCCATGAGTGCGAGAACTGTAGTCGGAATAATCCGGTTGATTGCCCGGAAGGGTTTTATGGTACAAGACTGTACCCCGATGCCAAGGGTGGCTATCGTGTAGGCGTGTGCCTCCTCCGTATGGACCTCACGGAAAAGCTGGATACCTTCCTGGCCGGTAATCTGCCAGCCCAGATCGTCGATATACGTAATAAGGAATACGCCGAACTGCAATCGATCTCGTAACCTGCCTGCTTCGTATGCGAACGGAACTCGAAGTCAAATTTTATCCCGTGGAAAAGGACAAGGTCAGGAATGACCTCAAAGGGATTGGGGCAACGTTGACCAAGGATGAGGTGAGGATGAGGAGGGTGGTGTACAGCCACCACAAGAACCCCAAAATACGCGGAACCTACGCACGCATCCGTGATGAAGGCGGGGTGGTGCGGGTAAGCCTCAAGGTCAATGCGGCTGCGGATGGTATTATCGCCGATCAGAAGGAGCTGGATTTCACAGTCGATTCTTTCGATGCCGCCAAGGAGTTCTTCGACCGAGTCGGACTGGTGACAACTGGGTATCAGGAAAATTTCCGCGAGACATGGAACTATCTCGGGAGCGAGATCGTGATCGATACCTGGCCCTCGCTCGAACCTTATATCGAGATCGAGTCGCCGACGGAGGAGGAGTTACAAGTAATAGCCACCCGGCTGGGATTCGTCTGGGCAAATAAGATTCTGGTCTCTACGGATGAACTCTATGCGAGGAAATACGCTCTGACCAAAGAACAAGCCTTGGGAAAGATGGAAATCCTAACGTTCGAAGACAACCAGTTCGGTGTATAACACTCTCATGCGATATTATTTTCTACAGCCCGATTACGACGGGCTCCTGGAGCACCAAAAGCAACTTGAGGAAAAGGTCGCCATAGCCAAAGAAGCCAAGGGGGAAGCGGCTAGTCAGAGCTCTGAGACATGGCACGATAATGCGCCTTACGATGAGGCTGCCCGTGAGCTGAATTTACAATTGAGCTTTCTAGTTCAGGTGAGAGAACTCATTCACCATGCACTGGTAGAAGATCCGCGCAAATACCCCGAAGATAAGGTAACACTTGGGAAAAAGGTTACGTATAGGGACTCTGCTGGCAAAACACATACCGTACGCATTGGGAGCTACAGGACATATAAAGAGACTGGGGGAGATGTTCAGGTTGCGAGCTACAATTCAGACGTAGGGAAACTATTACTTGGTTTAGAGGAAGGCGACGAGAAGCGTGGCATAATTAATGGTAAGAGCGTGACCATTGAGGTGATCAAGATAGAATAGAGTCATGAATGCGTCGCTGAAAAAAAGGCTAGGCTAGATTTTTCAAATACGTCGAAATCCGTATGATGGACTTCGATGAGGGTTCTAACTTTGTCCACGACTCTCAGCCACGATACTACGAGAAGAAAGGACGCGAAGCGTCCGAAGTCTTTCACGCGTTCACCCAGAGTTCCGCAGCGACGAAGACCAGCCAGAAGGAGAGCAGGATCCACGCCTCCCGGCGCGATATCCTCCGGCCGGTACGCATCAGGTGAAAGAGGAGTAATGAAGCGACTACCATGAAGATCCCCGTCACGTGGATGATGCGCGGCGGGAAAGCGAACGGCTGGACCAGGGTAAGAATGCCGATCACGATGGTGGCATCCGCCAGCACCGTTCCTAGGATGTCCCCCACCACCAGGGAGTCGTCTTCTTTCTTGCGGATCGCCTTGAGGGCGAAGAACAATTCGGGCATCGTCGTTCCCAACCCTACGACGAACATGCCAATGAGGATAGGGCTCACCCCCAGCGCGTCGGCCAGGGCAGCCGCAGAAGTGACGGTAAAGTGCGACCCGACGAGCAGGATCGCCATGCCGATGAGCAGCATGAGCAGGGTGCGCAAGCGTCCGTTGCCATCACTGCGCACCATGGGACCGTCGATCTCCCCTTTCAGAGCGAGGTAGTAGAACTGCCCTCCAGCAATGATCAATGCCAACCCCTCGGGCCGCGAGAAATGGCCATCCAGTCCCAGCACGAGAGGGAGCAGGAGGAGGAGCGGATAGGCCTTGCGGTTGTGCAAGATGCCGGCCTCGATCCGCAGCCCCCTCCTGGCGACGAAGATGATGATCGCGAGCACCAGCGTCAGGTCTGCCACGTTCGAACCGAACAGCATGCCCAGTCCCAGTGAGGGTATCCCTTCGCGCGAGGCGTTGATGGCGATGAAGGTCTCGGGAAGGATGGAGATGACCGCCACCACGATGAATCCGACGGTGTACTTCGAGAGATGGTATCCCTCGGCGAGCAGCGCCGCATAGCGCGTGGCCACTGTCGCGCCCTTGATCACCATGAACAGGGCCGCCGCCAGGATGAAGGCATCATTGATCATGCGGACGACGTTGCGGTCCTGGCGGGCCGGAAGAACCATTTGGCACATTCGATCAGCGCGATGTTCACGATGCTAAAGAGCACCGCTCCCGCGACCCACGGCAGCGGCAGCGGGACGGTGCCGAACAACGACTGCAGGATGGGGACATAGATCGCCACGGCCATCAGCAGGATTCCGAGCAGCACGCCCCCTGTCAGGTAGCGATTGGAGAACAACGGGTAGGACAGTATGCCTCGTCCGAAGCTCCGGACGGGGAAGGCCACGAGCAGGCTGCGTGTCCCGAAGGCGGCGAAAACGAACGTCTGCACTACCGCCGGATCATAGCCCAGGTACAGCAGCACGAGGTATAGGACGAACAACAAGGCGCTCGTCGAGATCCCGATCACCATGATCAGGAAGCGCATGAGCGGATCGAAGAGGGAGGCATCCTTGCCGCTCGGCCGGCCCTCGATCAGGCTTTCCTCGCTCTTTTCGAAAGCGAACGCCACAGCCGGGAAGCTGTCACTGAAGAAGTTCACCCACAGGATCTGCAGAGCGTTGAGTGGTAGCGGCACTCCCGCGAGGATCGATCCTCCGATCAGGATCATGCCGGATGCCACGTTCGAGAGCAGGTACACCAGCACCTTGCGGAGGTTTCCCAGGATCTGGCGTCCTTCCTCCACCGCGGCCACGATGGTTTCGAAATTGTCGTCCAGCAGGACCAGGTCCGCCACGCTGCGCGCCACTTCCGTCCCCGAGCCCATCGCGATCCCGACGTTGGCCTGCTTGATGCTGGGGGCGTCGTTGACCCCATCGCCCGTCATCGCGACGATCTCCCCCGATTCCTGCAGGAGCTTGGCGATGCGCAGCTTATCGAACGGCGTGACGCGCGAGATGACCGTGAGGCGCGGAAGGCTCTCTCTCAGGGCATCGTCGGCCAGGGCAGAGCGGTCACTGGCGGTCAGGACCGCTGCATGCTCGACTTCCAAACCGATCTCGCGGGCGACGGCCACCGCCGTACCGTGGTGGTCTCCCGTGAGGACGATCGTCCGGATCCCCGCCTGGGAAACTCGTCCTATGGCAGCACGGATCCCGGGTCGCACGGGATCGCGGAAACACAGGAGACCGTCGAAGGACAGTCCATCGGGTACGAAATCCGTATCGAACCGAAGATCCACCCCGACGCCCACCTGCAGGCTGGCGATTCCGAGCACGCGTTGTCCGGAGGATGCCAACGTTTCGATCCTGTCGAGGACGGCCCGGCGCCCGGCCTCGTCCAGCGACGAGTAGCGGAGCAGGATGTCCGGCGCTCCGAACACGGACAGTATGCGTCCGTCCTGACCTTCGAGCAGCGCGGCGGCGTACTTGCGGACGGCATTGAACGGCAGTGACTGCGATACGGCCGACTTGTCGGCGATGCGTGATAGCTCCATCCCGCGCAGCGCGGCGGAGCGCACCAGGGCCTTCTCCATGATCCTGCCATCCATGCGCCACTGGGCCGGATGGTCGTCGCGGTTCTCGACCAGGACGTCCGCATTGGCCAGGGCGCGCGACAGCAGCGTATCCTCGTCGGGGCCATAGGAAACCACCTCGGAGAGTGCCATTTCGGCCTTTGTCAGCGTGCCGGTCTTGTCGGTCAGGATCACCGTCGTGCTGCCCAGGGCCTCGGCGGCCACGAGCCGACGTACGACCCCCTTCCGCTTGGCCATACGTTCCACGCCCACGGCCAGGATCACCGTCATGGAGATGGGCAGCCCCTCGGGGATAGCCGATACCGCCACGGCGACGGATGTCAGGAACATCTCCAGCGCCCCCCGCCCCGAGAGCGTGCCGAGGACGAAGATGGCCACCGTCAGGATGCCGAGCACGATACTGAGATAGATGCTGAACTTGGCAATGGCCTTCTGTAGCGGAGTCCGCTCGTTCTGAGAGCTCGCGAGCAGCGAGGCGATCTTCCCCAGCTCCGTTCCCGAACCCGTCGTACAGACCATGGCCGTACACACGCCCTGCGTCACCAGCGTCCCGGCGAAGAGCATGGATAGCCGGTCCGCGACGGGGGCCGTGGCGGGGACGGGATCTGAAGACTTCGCCACCGGGAGCGATTCGCCGGTCAGGATGGACTCGTCGGTCTGGAAATCATTGGCGAAGATCAGGCGGCAATCAGCCGGAACACGGTCGCCCTGCGCTAGCCGCACGATATCCCCCGGCACGATCTCCTCGGCGTCGACTTCCTGCTCCTTCCCTTCCCGGATGACCCGTGCCCGACGCTTGAGATACGTCTTGAGTTCGGAGAGCGCCCGCTCGGCCTTGTTTTCCTGCCAGTACCCCAGCGCGGAGTTGGCCGCCACGGCGATGAAGATGAAGACCGCGTCCTGGTAGTGCGCGATGGCAAGCGTCACGATACACGATGCGATCAGGATGACGATGAGCGGGCTCGTCAGCTGACCCAGGAAGATCTTCAGCTTGCTGGCCTGCTTCGAATCCTCAAAGGCATTGGCCCCGTAGCGTTCCAATCTCGCTGACACCTCGCCGGCGGATAACCCGTTCTCCATATCCGTCTCCACGCTGCGCGCGACGTCCTCCGCCGACAGGTTCCAATACGGGAGCTGGGAGGAGGCACCGGAGAGCGTGGCCATAGCGGATAGGGATAGGTAAAAATGATAGGACGGTCACTCTACCCCGGACCCACATTCCAGACAATCAGCGGGATTTGCAAAGCGGGTGAAAAAGGTATGATACGTCCGTCTTTCCTCCCCGAACGTCGGGGATGATGGGAGTAAAGGGAATCATCTTTAACGCATAACCAACCAAACGATGGGGGAATTATTAAACTCTATACAAGCATGGTTCCGCGAACGCACGGCTAGTCCTCTGTA
>CAYOUH010000008.1:12707-16864 GCA_964407085.1 uncultured Candidatus Peribacteria bacterium
ATGATACGTGCTGCCGATCCCCTTACTCCCCCTGTCACCATGGCCGATAAAGCGAAAAAACGCGACATCACGAAAACCTACCCCATCCGATCCGTGGTCAGCAAGCTGCGGCGGCTGGCGGACGGACTGGAGGCCGGCGAGAACTTCACCATCCAGATCGATAACGAACGCATCCGCGTCCCCACCGGCGCCCGGGTGAGCATCGAGCACGAGCGCAGCAAGGACGGTGAGGAGATCGAGTTCCAGATCACGTGGAAGAACAGGTGATAGTTCGACTTGCGCCAATGACCCCGACGTGAACATCTTTGGAGCGAGGGAAAGTATCAATTGCTAAATCATGAAAAACGACATTTACGAACTGGCAACTACCCGCATCGTCGATACAGCCAAAGAATCTTTAACAGATATCAAACATTCGCTCTTACAATATAAACCTTATGCCACAGGAGCCGGATTATTACTTGCACTAACAAGCCTCTTTTTGGGAATTGAAGACGAAAATCCCTTCCTTAGAAGGATACAATCCCTACTGCTTTTCTTATCAACTATCCCAATAGGAATTCTTCTAGTAAGAGCTGCCCTGGTACTTATAAGAAAAAAACATTCTGAACTTTATCGTTCCTTCGCTTTGTTATTTATATTTTTATCAGCTGCCTTTCTTTTTAATATCCTTGGCTATCTACTGATAAGTTTTGAGGTTGAGCTCTTGGTCTTAGCTCAATGGTTAGGTGTACCGATTATAGCTTTAGTTTCAAATGTTCTTTTGATTTTTTGTTTTAGGCTCATTAGGAAATACTACTCGATCAAAGGGAGAGGTTTAGAAGACTTTTTTCTCGTGGTGCTTAATGTCCATCTTGCCATGCAATACGTGATTGCACATATGGACATATGGTTAACATTTAAGCGTCTAGGGACTTTAGAGTTTGGGAATATCTTAATTCTTTATCTTTTTTTCTTCTCAGTATTGATGGAGATAAGGCTCGTGAAAAAAGATATGAGAACAGTTTGGGATCGTATTTCAGAAGTCCTACTGATCCTTCTCCTAATTGCAATTCCCTATATTCTTTATTATGGACGTTATCTGTTTAGATAATCCATTCGTATTAGCCTACCTCTCCACGCAGCGCATCGGTGTCCTCGCCGTCGAGATGCCCGATGGCAGTCCGCATGCCGCGGCGCTGCATTTCGCCCATAGCGACGAGTCTTTCGTGTTCTATTTCAAGACGCATCGCGAGTACCGCAAGGTAGAGGCGTTGTTCCACCGCGACGTTTCGCGAGCATCATTCGTGGTCGGGTCGGACGAGAGCGAGATGAAGACGCTCCAGCTGGACGGCGAGGTGCGGCTGCTACGGGATGACGAGAAGGAGGCTTACGAATCCGTGTACCTAGGGAAATTCCCCGAGAAGGCGAAGCGTGAAGACCCGAGCGGCGTCCCTTTCATTTTCACTCCGACCTGGTGGCGCTGGACGGATTGGCATACGCCGGAAGGCAAGAAGATCGTCCTCTCCACGGACGAAGCGTGAGGTTTTCCGGGTTGCCGCAGGCGTGTTTTCGCGGTACCCTCCTCCCATATCCTGACCCGATCCCCATGATGATTTCCCGTTCCACCCTGGCTTGCTTCGCATTCGCGGCAGCCTTTATCGTCGTGCCCGCCGTGCACGCGGCCGATGTAGCACCGAAGCCGTTCCTCTCGGTACCGTTCTCCTACGCCGAGCGCGAGAAGCTGACGATCACGGAGGGATGGAAATACTCCGAGGAAGAGAAGGCCGTCCACGGGTACGCGACACACTACGCGGTGGACTTCGCCGCGCCGCGGGGGACGCCCATCTACGCCGCGACGTCGGGCTACGCTATTTCTTCGTTCCACATCGCGTACGCCGGGGAGCACGAGGGCAAGAAGGTAGGCTTCGGCCTCGGGCGGTTCGTGCAGATCTGGAACCCGCAGCAGAAGGTGTACGTGTCGTACTCGCATCTCGACGGAGTCGGAGCGGGCATTCCCTACATCGCACCGAAGCGCGGCAAGACCGCAGAAGGGCTCGTGACCTACGATCCTACCATCGTCTACCAGCCGCTCGCGGAAGTGATGAAGGTCGCGAAGTTCGTGAGGAAAGGACAACTCGTCGGCTACGTGGGGGATACGGGACTGTCCTGGGGCTACCAGGAGAATCTGACCAAGCGCGACGTCACGAAATACCCATCATGGGACGAGCCGCACCTGCATTTCGAGGTCTACCGCCGCGGCGCGGGCGGGCCACAGGCCGAGCGCTACGACCCCTTCGGGTTCTACGCCGCCGCCGAGACGTACCAGTCCTGGGGCCAGGCGGTGAGCGGCCTGTGGCTCAAGACCCCTGCGGGCGGACTGCGCTGGGCGAGGAAGTGAAGACTGAACACTATCATTCTCCGAAATCAAACCTGTTTTGGACAATACGCCATTGGTGCAGGGTTAATTTGTGAATTTTACCGAATGAATCAACATCGGCCAAGCCCGTGAGTTCAATGTCACTAGTGTCGAGAAATGGAATAAAGTCTTGAATTTTAAGATCGTTAGACTGCTGCGCGAGGTGGACTGTGAATGTGGGATTGTCATAAAGCTCAACCTTGAAGGTCCCTTGTTTGAGGTTAAGTTCGTACATCTTTCCCCGAATAGTCACCTTCTTTTCCTGGGACCCTGCGTCACCGAAGGCAGCTTTGTTATCATATTCAATTACGAATTTATTGGCAGTGTTATTAGTCTCTCCGAGACAAAGATTGTCACCTTGTAATTTTAGAGGAGAGACAATCTTCGCGCCTGCCTTCTTGAGTTTCTCATCGTTTAAATATTCAACCACATTCAAAGGAAGATTATTTTTTACATCGCCGTGGACATTAATGACATCGACCGTCCCGTTGATGTTATTTATCTGGGTCGTAAATGGTGCATTATCAACATGCCTGAAGAGATCCATTACGAGGGGTAGCAGCTGGATAGGGGCAAAGATGACTCCAACCGCGACGGCTGCCTTGAATTCTTTACTCTTAAATACAACCTTCCATCCAAAGGAACCTTCTTCAAAAGGCTCTATGAAGGCCGTAAGGTCTCCATCAGAATTGAATACTTCTATGGCTTCCCTTATGCCCTCAAGTGCCTTACTTAAGTCCCGCAGAATAATGACCTTGGGGAAGCTTTCTCCGTCGTACTTAAATACTAGAGATTGGGCCATGCACGAAAAGACGAGAGAAGAACTAGGTCACACAGACAATAATCCTTTAGTCCATCTCGTCAAACTTTCCTGGTGGAATCAGTACTATCGTAGATGTATCGACGCCTTCGCCACGATCCAGGCACCCAGCACCATGGGGAACGCCGCGAGGAGTTGGTAGAGGGCGGGTTGTTGGCCGAGCAAGGCCCAGGCGAAGATCATCACCCAGAACACACTGGTTTTCGAGAGCGCCAGGGCATCGGTTACCTCCATGCGCTTGATGCCTTCGAGCCACAGGAGCTTCGACATGGCCAGGACGATGATGCCGTTGATGGCGAGGAAGGCCAGTGAGGCATGGACCGGCGCCCAGGCAATGGATTCGCCCAGAATGAAGGTGAGGATGAGGCCAAAGAGGATCGTCCACGCGCTGCGGATGCCCAGGATAGCGGCGCTATCCGCCCGCGCACAGGCCCGCTGCATGCACCAGTTGCCGTAGGGAGGAAAGATGCATGCCAGGACCATGATCCAGTCCCCACCATTCCACCCACCGACGTTTTTGAACAGCACGATAACCGCGCCACACAGAACCAGGACGATCCCCGTCGCCTTGAAGCGGCTGATCCGTTCCCCATGGTGCCAGCGGGCGAAGATCGTGTTGAATACGATTTCGGTCAGCAGGATGAGCGCCGCGTTGCCCGGAGTGGTGTACTGCAGACCGTACAGAGTGAGTCCGTAGTAGATCCCGCCGATCAGCAGTGACCCGATGAATACCAGCCGCTGTACTTCCCATGACCATATGCCACGCAGGCTCCCCCGAACCCATGCTAGGGGCAGGAGGAAAGCCGCGGCGAAGGCGGCACTGAACATGAGCGTCGCTCCCGGACCGAGTGTCCGTCCGAGGAGGACGGGCATGACGGGAAACAGGCCCCACACCACACCCTGCACCAGGATGAGAAGCGACCCGACCGATCTCTGAGG
>CAYOUH010000009.1:0-8121 GCA_964407085.1 uncultured Candidatus Peribacteria bacterium
GTGCCGGAGATCGAGACGCTGGGATTACCGAAGATCGTGAGCGAATTCCCGCACTACAAGAACGGTCTCGTGGTCGTCACGGGAACGGTCGGCAGCGGAAAGTCCACGACGCTTGCCTCGGTGATGCAGGTCATCAACCGCAGCGAACAGAAGCACATCATCACCATCGAGGACCCGATCGAGTTCGTATTCCGCAACGACAAGTCGATCATCAACCAGCGCGAGGTGTACGACAACACGCAGAATTTCCACATGGCCCTGCGGGCAAGCCTGCGCGAAGCGCCGGACGTGCTGCTCGTCGGTGAAATGCGCGATCCGGAGACCGTGAGCCTGGCTGTCGAGGCCGCCGAGACGGGCATCCTGGTCTTTGCCACGCTGCACACGAGCGGGGCGGCCAAGGCGGTCGACCGCATGATCGACATGTTCGACAGTGCCCAGCAGAACCAGATCCGCTCCTCGCTGTCGGTATCACTCCGAGCCGTGGTGTGGCAGGAGTTGCTGAAGACGAAGGACGGCCAAGGCCGCGTCCCGGCCTGCGAGGTCCTCGTGGGCAACAGCGAGGTGGCCAGCATGATCCGCAAGAACGTGACCCACCAGATCCCGTCCGCGATGGAGACAGGCATGGCCGACGGCATGGTCACGATGGACCAGAGCATGGAGAAGCTGAGGGCAGAGGGGAGGATTTGAGGAAGCCTTCCCACCCACATCCATCGTAAGACTAGGGATGGGCTTCCCACCCCTCTTCATTGACTCATTGGTCAAAATCCCTACAATCGCTTTCGTTATATCCAAGCGGTTTTTCCGCGTCCGCACATGATCCTCGTCGCCGACCTGGCACGACAATACGGCATCACGACCGACGAACTGCGTCGTATCGCGGCGGAAGAGGGCGTGGACATCGGCCCGAAGACCAAGGAGCTGTACAGCGCCGACGAGGCCCGCATGATCCGTATTTTGGATGCATTAGCTCCTGAGAAGCCCAAGGCCGCGCCGAAGGTGAAGGTGTTCGAGGCACCCGTGGCCAAAAAGGAGACCGCGAAGAAGGAGGCAGCGAAAAAGACCGCCACGAAGCCGGCGACGAAGAAAGGGGCCGCGAAAGCCGAGCCAGTGGAGGAGCCCGTCGAAGAAGCGCCCGTGGATACGAAGCCGAGGATCAAGATTTTCGCATCGATGGAGGACATGAAGGAGGTCGGCGATAAGAAGGAGGTGGTCGAGGAGGAAAGCGCCCCCGAACCTACGGCCGCTCCCACCGGCACGCCTCAGTCGGATGCTTCGAGGATGGATAAGTTCAAATCGAAAGCCATCCAAGGCCAGGGAGTAGAGAAGAGCGATAAGAAGAAGTCCGTCCCCAACATCGCCGCCATGGAAACGATGGGCAGCGTGCGACCGGACGTGAAGAAAAAGCAGCAGATCCTGCGCCCCGGCCAGGTGAACACCGACATGATCGAGGATCTGGGCGACGGCGGACCGAAAGACGATACGGTCGACATGCGCGGCAGCGCCGCCGTGATCCAGGAAGTAGAGCAGCAGCTGGAGCGCGAGGTCATCCGCGAGCAGAAGAAGATCAAGGCGCAGTCCGACCGCCGCGCGGAAGAGAAGGCCAGGGAACGCGCGAGACTTGAAGCCCAGATGCAGCCAAGAGAAGGTCTCGTCGACCTGCCCGGCATCATCACGGTGAAGGAGTTCTCCGAAAAGATCCAGGTCCCGGCGGGCAAGGTCATCTCTGCCCTCATGAAAAACGGGCTCATCTGCACCCTCAACCACAAGATCGACTACGACACGGCGGCCATCATCGCCAGCGAGTTCAACGTCACGGTCAAGCGCGCCGAGGAGGATTTCTCGTCCAAGGACCTGATGGAGGGCAACGTCGCAGCACTGCTGAAGGGCGACGATGCCGATACGCTCGTCATCCGTCCGCCGATCGTCTCGATCATGGGCCACGTCGATCACGGCAAGACAAGACTGCTCGATGCCATCCGCAGTGAGAACATCATCGATACGGAGGCGGGAGGCATCACGCAGAAAATCGGCGCCTACCAGGCCACGTACGAGGGACGACTCATTACTTTCCTCGATACGCCAGGCCACGAGGCCTTCGCTATGATGCGTTCGCGCGGCGCGCAGCTGACCGACATCGCCGTGCTCGTCGTCGCGGCGGACGAGGGCGTGAAGCCCCAGACGAAGGAAGCTTTCGAGCACATCAAGGACGCAGAGGTGCCGTTCATCGTGGCGATTACCAAGATGGACAAGCCCGAGGCCAACGTGGACCTCGTGAAGGGGCAACTCGGGGAATTGGGCATCGTACCCGAAGACTGGGGAGGCGAAACGATCGTGGTGCCCGTCAGTGCCGTGACCAAGGCAGGCGTGGACAAGCTGCTCGAGATGATCCTGCTCACCGCCGACCTCAAGGAATTCAAAGCCAACCCCGACCGGGCCAGTGCCATCGGCGTGGTCATCGAGTCCCATCTCGATCCCAACCTCGGCCCCCTCTCTTCGATCCTGATCCGTTCGGGTACGCTCAACGTGGGCGATAACGTCGTGGTCGGGGAAACCTACGGCCGCATCAAGACGATGCAGGACTTCAAGGGCGCGAAAATGAAGGAAGCCGGACCCAGCACGCCGATCCTGGTGGCCGGACTCGACGAGGTACCCACCATCGGCAGCATCCTGCAGGAAGAGAAGTCCCTCGATGTCGCCAAGAAGAAGGCGGGCGAGATGAAGGCCTTGCGCCAAATGCTGGGCGGTTCTACCACGGCGGAATCAGGCATGGAAGCGATCATATCGAAGATTAAGTCGGGAGAGATGAAGACACTCAAGATCGTGCTCAAGGCGGACAGCAAGGGGTCGCTCGAGGCCATCAAGCAGGCATTGGGGAACATCAAGTCCGAAGAGGTCGAGGCCAGCGTCGTATCGAGCAACGTGGGGAACATCACGGAGAATGACATCCTCATGGCCCGCGCAGGGGGCGGCATTGTGATGGGATTCAACGTCGACTACCCAGGAACGGTAAAGAAGGTGGCCGAACGCGATCGCGTGGAGGTCCGCACGTACCAGGTCATCTACCAGCTAATCGAGGAGGTGGAGAAGATCCTACTCGGACTCCTTGATCCTGAACAGCGCGAGATCATCATCGGAGAGATGGAGGTATTGGCCATCTTCCTGAAAGACAAGAAGGGGTTGATCCTCGGTGGCCGCGTCAACAGCGGGAAGGCCATGACGAAGACCACCGTGCGCGTGTTCCACGGGGAGGAACTGGTCGGCGAATGCCCGATCGCGAGCCTTAAGCGCGAGAAGGACAACGTCTCCGAAGTCGGCGAAGGCTACGAGGCGGGACTCAGGCTCGATACTAAACTGCCCATCGAGGTTGGCGATAAGCTCCAGTTCTACAAGACGGAGCAGATCAAGAGGGAGAAGTTGTAGGGGAGTCGAAGGGCTTAACTCACCATCATCTGGGTTGGATCTTTTTTCCATCCCAACCGAAGAGTCCTATGCTGACCCTTCTTTCGGTGGCTTTCACCACTGATTTTGGATTAATGGTCGTATTATGAAGTGGGAATTCTTTCGGCATGTTTTCAGGTAAGAAGCTAGAGCCGCCACGAGCAATGGAGCCGAGACCGAGACGATCGTTCAGGAATACCACCGTTCCATCATTTCGACCCGTTGCGGCATAGTACACTTTTCCCGATTCCGTGATCGCATCGTTAATCCTAGCCGTATGTTCATCCATGAGAAGCGTACCTTTGCCCTTTGGGGCCTGGTAATAACCGTCGAACAAGATCTTATCAGGAAGACTTCGAACGTAAGCATCGATAAGCTCCAAGTCCTTTTCAGGCTCATTGGAATCCCAGTCTATCTTTACAATTGACCCTAGTTTTCTACGCCTATCCTGGATGGCGCGTATGGCCTTCATGGCTCCGAGCTTCTTCAAACGCTTTGTGAGTACAATAGATTGATCGCGCAGCATGAAGTTATCCATGATATCCTTACGCAGTTGCGATCTTAGGATAGTGAAAAAGTCCCCTGCACAGATGAAACCCGTGGTGGTCTTTGCCTCTTCGTCATTCGGCTCCACTGATGCGCGGATCAATGAGATACGTGCGTTGTCGGTGTGCCAATCAAGCTCTTCATTCTTTATGAGTCCGCGGATGCCTTCTCTTCTATTTCCAAAAGAGAAAGATAGACCAGTGATTGCCCCGAATATCCAACCATTGAATCCTTCTATCTCCACACATAGGAAGTCTTCGAATATGCCATCTGGCAGTCTTTGTAGTTCCTCAATACAGCCTTGGTAATCTAGCGCTTCGTCTCGTTGAGGTGTCCACCTTATCCGAAGCGGTGGCCTGGATTCCATTAAGCCATCGGGATGCACGGGAATTATCGGTTGGAATCCCAATCCTCTTAGTACCGACATATGCTGCTGTATGCGTTCTGGATACCCCCTCTCTTCAATCCTAAATGGTACAGCATTGTTTCCCACGCTAGAAAAACAAGAGGTTGTTACTTTCCCCACGCCTTCCGCATCTCGTGTACGCAGAGGAAGAGCAGAGCGCCTAGGCTCGGATAGAGCCAGTCGGATGCGGCTAGGGGCGCGGTGGACAGGAGGTAGTGGAAGAGCGGGACGTAGGAAGCGGAGAGGATGAGGAGGACGGAAATGGCGAAGGACCAGAGGAGTGCGCGGTTGGAGAACAGGTAGCGCGTGAAGACGGTGGCGGCAGTGCGCTGGGAGAGGATGTTCATGAATTGGCACAGCATGATGCCCTCATATGCCGCCGTCATGGCACGGGAATGGTGGGTGGCAGCGTCGATGACCGGGGAGTGCAGGACCAGGTAGAAGCTGGCGAAGGCCACGATACCCTGGAGAAGACCGAAGAAAGCCACGTTGGCCAGGGTAGACCAGTCCATAACATGCTTCTTCGGATCACGCGGCGGAGCGGTCATGAGCGACTTCTCGGGCGGATCAAGGGTGAGGAACATGAGGGGCAGGATCTCGCCCATCAGGTCCACGGCCAGGATTTGTACTGCCAGGATCGCCGGCGGGAGCCCGAAGAACGTTCCGCCGAAGCCCAGGAGTACCGTGAAGAGCTCCCCGAAGTTCGTGGTCAGACTGGAGACGATGGTCTTCTCCAAGTTCTTGTAGATCGTGCGACCTTCGCGCACGGCCAGGACGATACTCGTGAAGTTGTCATCGAGAAGCACCATATCGGCCGCTTCCTTGGCCACCTCGGAGCCCATGCGGCCCATGGCTACACCTATGTCGGCCTTTTTGAGCGACAGGGTATCGTTCACGCCATCGCCCGTTACTGCCACTATCTCCCCCATCTTCTGGAGGATTCCGACGATGCGCAGTTTGTCGCTGGGGGATACGCGGGAGAAGATGACGGCGCGATGGTGGAACAGATCCATGATCGCCTCATCCTCCATGGCCTTGAGCGCTTCGGCCTCGACCACCTGCGGGGACTCCCCATGCTCGAGCGTCATCCCGATCTTGGCCGCAACGGCGCGGGCGGTCACGGCATTGTCCCCCGTGATCATCACGAGCTTGATGTGCGCCGCGTAGGCCTGGGAAACAGCATCGGCTACCTGCTCGTGGGGCGGGTCGAGCATGGTCACGAAGCCCGCAAAGGTCATGCCGGATTCGATACTCTCCATCGTCCAATCTTTTTCTGACGAAGAAGGTGGAAGATCCTGGTACGCCACGGCTATCACGCGGAGGGATTCGGAGGAGTACGCAGAAGCAAGCTCGAGGAGCTTCTTGCGTTCCGATTCGGTTAATTCCGTCACCCGTCCATTGACGATGTCATGGGTGCAAACCGAGAGGACGGACTCGATGCCGCCCTTAGCAAAGGCGATACACTTGCCCTTATGCTCCCGGATGATCGACATGCGCTTACGGTCCGAATCGAAGGGGAACAGCGCAAGACGAGGATAGTCGCGATCCAGCTCGGCCAGGTCATAGCCCGCCTTCAGCGCCAGCGTGGCAAAGGCGGCCTCTGTCGGGTCGCCCAAGGCATACCAGCCGCCGTGCGAAGCATCAGGGGGATTCACCCGGCCCGTGGAAGAGAGATAGCCATCGAGAAAGAACACCTTCAGGTCATCGAGGTTCCCGCGATCCATTCTGCCCCCTCTACTATCGAAGATCTCACCATCGGGTGCGTAGCCTGTTCCAGTGATGGTGAAGTTGGCCCCATCGAACGCGCAGTGCGTGATGGTCATTTCGTTCTTCGTGATCGTACCCGTCTTGTCCGAGGCGATGACCGATGCGCTGCCCAGGGCCTCCACAGCAGAAAGCTGCTTCACCAGCGCATTCTTTTTTGCCATGCGACCAACCCCAAGCGATAGAGCCACGTTAATCTGCGAGGGCAATCCCTGCGGCACCATGGATGCCGCGATACCAATAGCAAAGACGAGGGCATCGGACAACGATGCATCGAACAGGAGGCGGGCGGAGAGCAGGATAACGGCCAGGACGACCGTGACTTGCGTGATGCGTCGGGCGAGGGCATTGATCTCACGCTGCAACGGCGACAGAACGGTAGCTACCTGCTCGCTGTGCGTGGCGATCTGGCCGATCTCAGTCATCATGCCCGTGGCGAAGACTATACCGCGAGCTTCGCCACGTGCCACCGTGGTTCCCATATAGACGCAGTTGTTGCGGTCAGTGACTTCGGCTTCCTTGTCGAGAACGATCTTTTCGCTTTTCGGCTGCGGATCCGATTCGCCGGTCAGGATGAAGTCGTTTGTCGAGAAGCTCGTCGACGAAAGGAGACGCAGGTCGGCAGGGATCCCATCACCTTCCGAGAGGATGACGATATCCCCGGGAACCAGGAGGGAACTATCCACCTCCACTTCTCGTCCATCGCGCAGAACCCTGGCTTTGGCCTGTACGAGGTTTTTCAGCCGTTCTAGGACCTTTTCCGCCTTGTATTCCTGCTGGAAGCCCAGGATGGCATTTACGAGCACGATGGCGAACAGGATCGTGGCACCGCGCAGGTCATCCAAATACAGCGACAGAAATCCCGCCACCACCAGGATGGCGGTGAGCAGGTTGGAGAATTGGCCTGCGAAGAGCTTCCAGGCGGGGCGAGCGTTCGACTTCTCGATTCGATTAGGACCATGCTTGGCTATCCGGACGACGGCCTCAGAGGAAGAGAGGCCCCGTGAAGAATCCACGTTCAGTTCAGACAGGAGGTCCGGCAATGGGGAGATGTAAGGGAGCATCAGTACATTGTTGGCATGAGAGCTGGTCTTCAGTTAAGGGAATCCTGTATCGCGCTCACTCCGTTCGCCTGCACAGGATGGCACTTTGGCAGCCACTCAGACCTCACTTCGTTTGTCTTCGTGGGCCAAAGGCTCACTTCCTCGCCCAATCCGCCAGCAGGCCCGACTCGCGATTATCCACGCGCAGGGTGGTCACCGGGAAGGAGATGTCCACGCCGATCTGCTGCAGCTCGACGAAGATGTCGCGCAAGATATTGGATTGCAGCGTCCACCATTTCAGGTTGGAACGGATCCACCAGCGAACCAGGAGGTTGACGTTGCTCGCGTCCAACCGGTCACAGAGGACATCCGGCGCGGGTTCCGTCTCGACGTCCGGATAGCGCTTGAGGATCTCGAAGATCTTGGCATAGGCCAGGGCGAAATCGGTATCGTATCCCACGCTCATATCAATCTGGATGCGGCGGAAGGTGTTGGCGGTATAGATGCGGACGTACTTGTTGAAGAACTCCAGGTTGGGGATGAGGATTTCCGTCCCATCGAAGTCGTGCAGGGTGACGGCACGACCACCGATGTTCGTCACGATGCCGCGGAAGCCTCCGATCTCGACGATGTCGTTGATCTTCACCTTGCGCTGCAGTAGGAGAGTGATGCCGGCCACGAAGTTCCCGATGATGGTCTGGAACGCGAAGCCGATCCCGAGGCCGATGGCACCGAAGAGCCATCCCAGCTGTCCGAACATGTTCGTCACGCCCAACCCGATGGCGATCGCGAGGAAGGTGAACACGAGGTACGTCAGGCGCTGCGTCACCATCACGATCTCCAGGTGCTCGTCGCCATCGTTGGCCTGCGCATAGCGGATGGCGCGGATGAGCAGGTCCTTGAGACTCTCCTCCTCGAAGGCCT
>CAYOUH010000009.1:8131-13948 GCA_964407085.1 uncultured Candidatus Peribacteria bacterium
CGCGGATGATGCGGCCGATCACGAAGCGTGCCAGGATGAGGAATACCACCAGGATGGCCACGATGATGACCACGTTGGTACCGATGGTGACCGTTCGTTCGAAGAAGGTGGGTTCGGCTCCGGTAGGCGTCGCGGCGAAAGCGGTGGGGATCAGGAGATTCATGGGGGGCAATATAATCAGGAAATTATACCCGAAAACGGCGGAAAATGCACCTCTTCCGGGTTGGAATCCCCGCTTAGCCGGGTACAATGGAGCCTACGCTGCAATTTTGCCACCCATGCCGCTCAAAACCCTTACCCTAGCCACTCCCCGCGGCTTCTGCGCCGGGGTGGAGCGCGCTATAGAGATCCTCGACCTGGCGATCAGGAAATACGGCACTCCGGTCTACGTACGCAACCATATCGTGCACAATACGGCCGTTGTGGCCGATTTCGAGGCGAAGGGTGCGGTGTTCGTGAAGAGCATCGACGAGATCCCCGATGGGGCAACCGCCGTGCTCAGCGCCCACGGCAGTCCTCCGCAGTGGAGGGGGCAGCTTGAAGGGAGGGGAATCCGGGTGGTGGATGCGGTCTGTCCACTGGTCACGAAGGTGCACCGCGAAGCGGAGAAGTACGCGCGGGAGGGATATTTCATCCTGTATCTCGGGCATAAAGGCCACCCGGAACCGGAAGGCGTGCGCGGCAACGTTCCCGAAGGCTCGTTCCTGCTCGTCGAGGACGAAGCGGATGCCGAGACGGTATCCCCGCCCCGCACGGACAGGCTCATCATACTGACCCAGACGACACTGAGCTTCGACGACACCGCCGCCGCGATCGCGGTATTGAAGAGAAGGTTTCCCGCCTCAGTCACTCCGCCCACCTTCGATATCTGCTATGCCACGCAGAACCGGCAAAACGCTGTGAAGGAACTCCTGGCCCAAGGGATAGACATCCTCCTGGTCGTAGGATCGAAGCACAGCAGCAACTCCAATCGCCTGCGTGACGTCGGGAGCCGGGCTGGGATCCCCGCTTACCTCGTCGACAGCGCGGAAGAGGTCGATCCCACCTGGTTGGTTGGAAAAACGAGCCTGGGACTGACCTCTGGGGCATCGGTGCCTGAGGCACTGCTGACCGCCGTGGTTACCACGGTGAAGGAAGCCTTCCCGCATCTCGAAGTACGCGAGGCGACAGGAAAAAAGGAGACGGCGTATTTCCCGTTGCCCAAGGAGCTGGCCTGACTATTCCTCGCGGGACAGGAAGAACACCTCCAGCAGGATCATGATGACGATGAGCAGGAGGAGGTTCCACCAGTTCAGCACGCGGATGTGCTGGAAGTAGAGGCTGACACCCATCAGGATGCCGCCGAGGAGCCCCTGGCGCAGGGAGGTAGTCAAATGGGAGAAGAAGATCTCGCCCCGATAGAGGAACAGGCGGCCGAAGTACCCGGCCAGGGTAAGGGCGCTCGACACCATGAAAAAGAGGCTGAGGAAGAACACCACCTGCGGCCACGCCGTGCTGGAGAAGGGATCGGCGCGCATGAGCACGAGGATCCAGGCGATGGTCGAGAAGACCATGGAGAGGAAGACGATCAGCAGCGAGTTCTTGTGGGGGATAGTGAACATGGAAGCGGGGTCAGTCAGAGGCTTGTTCTAGCTTTTCGAGCAGGGCTTTCAGTACCTGCATATCCTGCTCGAGAGTAGCAACCATCGACGCTTTATACAATCCCACGGCCGGATGATAGAAGGGAAAAATGACGCGCCCATCACTCTGCCGACGCTTGGGATGACCATGCGAGGCGGTGATGGAGATGCCGGGGAGGAAGATGCCGAGAGAGAACCTTCCCAGCGTCACGATGACCCGGGGGTTGATCGCAGCAATCTGGCGCTCCAGATAGGCAGGCACGCATGTTCCGATCTCATCCTCCATGGGATCGCGGTTTCCTGGCGGGCGACACTTCACCACATTCGTGATGAACACGTCCTCACGGTCAATGCCGATCCCGGCGAGAAGCTTGGTCAGCAGTTGCCCTGAGCGACCGACGAACGGCCTCCCCTGCAGGTCCTCATCCTTGCCTGGTCCTTCGCCGACGAAGACGATCTTGGCATTCGGATTCCCATATCCGGGCACGGCATTGGTGCGGCCTTCATGCAGGCGGCACTTGGTACATACCCGAACCTCATCCGCTATGGACTCGATCGTATCGGTCATGGTTACGCTACGTCGGCATCATGCCACAGGACTTGCGGGCGGAGGAGTGATTTTCACGATCCCGAGGTGGTGCAGGGCCATGTAGGCCTCACCGACGTGCGGAAATTCCCCACCTCGCAGGAGGCGGAGAAATTCTTCCCGGGAGACCAGGACCGGCTCGATGACTTCGAATCCGTCCAATTCCTGCGGACCGGACAACTGGCAGTTACGAGCCACGCACACGTGGCGCGTCCCCCTTCCCCAGCCCCAGAAGTCGAACTTCCCCACGTATTCCATCTCGCCAGCATAGCCCGTTTCCTCGCGTAGTTCGCGGGCAGCGGCCACTACCACATCCTCGCCTTCCTCCACGCGGCCGGCTGGGAGGTCGAGTATCACCCGTTCAGGGCCGGGACGGAAATTGCGCCCCATGACGAATTCGCCCTTCGCGGTCATCGCGATGATCACTACGCCCTCTCCACCATCCACGATCGTGCAGTCCACTTCCCCACCATTCGGGTGTTCGAAAACGCGGTGGAGGATCGTGCGCCATCCCACCTGCTCGACGCGCTCCGAAAGCTTCTGCCAGGGGAGGATCATGTCACCGATCGGACAATGCGACCCGCAGGCCTAAGGCGACAAGCACGGCGCCCATCGTGCGGTCGAGGTAGACGCGGATACGCTGAATCCGTCCTCGTAGCGAGGATAAGGAGAATACCAGTGCCACAGAAGAGAACCACCAGAATTGGTTGAAGACGACTCCGATCGTGACCACTGCATACCATACCAGGGACGTTTCGGGTGTAATGAATTGCGTAAAGATCCCCACGAAGAACAACGTTGCTTTTGGATTGAGGAGATTGGTTAAGAATCCCTCCCTGAAGGCATGGAGTGTCGACCCAGGAACCTTCTCAGCGTTATAGGAATGCGTGACTTGGCTCGTTTCCGACGTACTGCGCAACGCCTGAATCCCTATCCAAACCAAGTACACAGCTCCGCAGTACTTCACAATACTAAACAGGAGAATCGATTTGGCGATGAGAAATCCCAGCCCTAGGAAGGAATACGCCAGGTGAACGAGAATGCCTACGGTGATACCAAGTGCAGTCGCTATACCCTGTTTCCTGCCCTGAACGAGACTATTCTTTACTACGACAGCGAAGTCTGGACCAGGTGACATCACCGCCAATAGATGGATACCTAGAACGGCGAGGAGGCCAGATACGTCCATGATGCCGGGTTAGGAAGCGGAAGAAAGGCGCTTCACCGCGAGGCGCTTGCCGCGAGGCTTGGCAGGCTTGGGCGCGGGAGCAGGATCAGGATCGGGCGGAAGGTCGCCCCCGTCTTCGGGAAGGAAGGAGGCCTGGTTATCATCGAGCTGGCGCCCCTCGAACAGCGTTATGAACTCCTCGCGCAGCAGGGTTTCCTTCTTCAACAAGTGCGTAGCGATGACCTCGAGCTGATCGCGGTGCTTGGAGAGCAGTTTGTGCGCCGCATCATACGCGTCCTGGATGAGCCTTCTGACTTCGGAGTCGATCTTCCGGGCGACCTCCTCGCTATAGTTCTGGTGCGCCATCATGTCCTTACCGATGAAGACCTGCCCGTGCTTGTCGCCATAGGTGATGGGTCCCAGCTCCTCGCTCATGCCGTATTCGGTCACCATGGTTCGGGCGATGGCCGTGGCACGCTCGATGTCGTTACTCGCCCCGGTCGTGATCTTGCGAGCGCCGAAGGTGAGTTCCTCCGCTACGCGGCCTCCGAGCAGGGAAGCCAGTTCTCCCTCGAATTTCTCGCGGGAATACAGATGCAGGTCCGCCTCGGGCAGGTGCCATGTGCCGCCCAGGGCCATGCCGCGGGCGATGATCGAGATCTTGTGGATCGGATCGTGGGCAGGCATCAGGTGGCCGACGATGGCGTGCCCCGTTTCGTGGTAGGCCACGGTCTTCTTCTCCTCGTCGGAGAGCTTCTTGGATTTCTTTTCGGGACCCATCATCACCTTCTCCACCGATTCCTCCAGCATGGCCTGGGTGATGCTTGAGGCATTCAGTTTGGCGGCGAGGATAGCGGCTTCGTTCAAAATATTTTCAAGATCAGCTCCCGAGAATCCCGGCGTCTGACGGGCGATCTTTTCCATGTTTATCCCGTTGGCCAGGGGCTTGTTGCGGGCATGGACGGTCAGGATGGCCATGCGCTGCTTGATGTCCGGTTTATCGATGTGCACGCGGCGGTCGAAACGACCGGGGCGCAGGAGGGCGGGATCGAGGACGTCGGGACGGTTGGTCGCCGCCATGACGATGACATTCGTGCCGGTCTCGAATCCGTCCATCTCCGTCAGGATCTGGTTGAGCGTCTGTTCGCGCTCGTCGTGCCCACCGCCGAGTCCGGTTCCGCGCTGGCGGCCGACGGCGTCGATCTCATCGATGAAGATGATGCAGGGGGAAGTTTTCTTGGCCTTCATGAACAGGTCACGGACGCGGCTGGCACCCACACCGACGAACATCTCCACGAACTCCGATCCCGAGATAGAATAGAAGGGTACGTCCGCCTCCCCCGCTACGGCTCGGGCCAACAGCGTTTTACCCGTTCCGGGAGGTCCGACGAGCAGGACGCCCTTGGGGATCTTGGCGCCCATCTTCAGGTACTTCTTGGGGTTCTTCAGGAAATCCACGATCTCGACCAGTTCCTGTTTGGCTTCATCCGCTCCGGCCACGTCGGCGAACACGGTCTTGTTCTTGTCCTTGTCCGAGATACGGGCGGCGGATTTGCCGAATGAGAATGCCGACGACGCTCCTCCCTGCGCCTGGCGGAAGAGGAAGAACAGAATGCCGACGATGATGATCACGGGCAGGAGGCTGGAGAGCAGGTCGGTCCAAAAGCGGCCCGCCTCCTCATCGGTCGTGTCGCACTTCACCGGATTGGCGGGGTTGAAGAATCCCAGCTCCTGCCAGCGGTCGGTGGAGGTCTTGAACGAGGAGAGTTTCTCGCCCGAAAGCGTCGTGGCCGTGATCTTGTTGCCCTTGATGAGGCAGGAGGAAAGCTGGCCTCCTACGAAGCTCTCCTGGATGGAGGACAGGGCGACCTCTTTGGCACCTGCCTCAGGGGAGAAATAGTCAGGCACCAGGTACATCGAAACGGCCGTCAGGATGAGGGCGGCAACGATGAGCGTGGCGTATCCTTTCTGGCGGTTGAATTTGGGGAGCTGCGGGGCAGGAGGAGTCTTCATGGAGTCTGGTCCGTTGGGGTTATGGCGGCTGGTAGAAGGCCGCGAACATGGGAAAATGCGCCTTCGTGCAAGCGAAGGCATGATAGCAGAACCGAGGAAACGGCCCAAGGGAAAACTACCGCTTCCAAAACATCCACGGCCGCTTGTGCGCCTGTATTTTCCTCACGTCCAGCATCACGTCGTAGAGCGAATACAATCCCCAGACGGCATTGAGCACGATGAACGGCCATGATCGTCCCGCGATCGCATACGCCACGAGCAGGAAACTCCCCAGGCAGTTGGCAAGGTCGTAATAGAGATTATCGTTTTTCCAGACCCCCCGCTGCTCAAGCAGGAAGGCGAGAAGGATGCAGGCCATGCCGATGATGCCGAGTGCGAGGAAGGGGTCCATGGGTTATTAGTGAATATCAGTTCTTTTGTCCGTAAATCTT
>CAYOUH010000009.1:13958-16139 GCA_964407085.1 uncultured Candidatus Peribacteria bacterium
CGCCTACCTCCGAAAACCACCCCACCACCCACGCTCATTCCCTCCCCGACGCTCTTCCTTACCTTGTCTACGATCTCACCTGGTAAGTGCCTGAAACCGATACGTGGGATGTGCAGCAAGTTCAGTTTCGCATCCATCTGGAACGCCGCCTTACGGTCAGGAAGTGAGAGTACTCCATCGGTCACTAAGCTCGTATCGTAGAGGTGCTCGAACTCCGAAAGTCTCCTTTCGAGTTTCGACCTTTGCCTCGTAGGAAACGCTTTAGGATCCTGTTGTTCATAGCCCCTCTTCCAATACCAGTCATGGATTTGGAAGAGAATGTCGTTCTCCACTTCAACCATCTCGTATCCGTGCTTATGGGGAGTACCCTTTTCAATCTTGTGTCTAAAAGCCTGGACCCGATCAATAAGCTTCATTGTTGGCTCATCGTGGGCATTCGCTGCACGTTCTTGTATCTTCGAAATACTCAGCATACGAGATTCGGACACTTCATGGGTCCGCGCTTCCAGTTCTCGAAAAAGAGTGACCTTTACCATATTCATTTCTTATTCTTACGCGCTTTTTCTCGCGAAGCGGAATATGCCGACCATGAGGACGGGCAGCAGTGCCATCCATGCGGCGGGACCCGACTGTTCCATGCCACGCTTGATCGGCTCAGCGGTCGGGGTCGGCATAGGCGTGGCGGTCGGGGAAGTGGTCGGAGTAGGTGAGGCAGAAGGTGCAGATGAAGGCGTCGGGGTAGCGGAAGGTGCCATGGTCGGAGTTGCTGTAGGCGCCATCATTTCCCCAGCTGATCCTATGACGCCATACTGTCCCAGAGCAGCTGGAGTCGGTGTCGCACTGGGATAGACGCTCGTGGGAAGGGGCGAATAGGACGGCTGTGCGGAAGGTATTCCCACGGTTCCACTGGTCGGGACCACACCGTTCGCATTTGCATTCATGCCGAAAGTTCCATTCATATTCCCGTTCGGAGCGGATGAACCGTTCATATTGGACGCCGCGGAATTACGGATCACGGTCGAGGCGATGCCGTTCGTGTTGCCATTCCCAGTGAGATCCGGAAAACCATTGTAGGCCAGGCTCCCGGGAGCCGTGGCGACGGGAATGGGCGTTGCTTCGGCGGTCGGAGCGGGCGTACCCGATCCATCGTCCGCGAAGCGCAGCTGCGTCTTCACGTCGTCGCCGGAGCCACTCAGGAAATACACGGTCAGGAAGCTGGCGACCGCCAGGATCAGGACCAGTGCGACCCGTTTGGTATCCGTTGAGAGATGGACGCCGCCCTTGGGAGCCGGCTCGTGGACGAGCGGTTCGAGGGAGAAGTGGTTTCCGTGTTTGCCTTGGGTATTGGTCATATGCGTTTTCGTTTTGGCGATGTATCGGGAAATAGTACCACAAAAATGCCGATCAGTCGGGCGAAGGGGCTTGTCATGACGAGAAGAATGATGGCATGGCATCACTTCAACCCGGTACACCAAAAATGCCGGCACAAGGCCGGCATTCGCTCATGATTTTGGATAGGGCCATTATACCTCCCCCAACTGCTTGAGGAGCTCCTCGCTTTCCTGCTGCTCCCCACCCTTGGCCTGGGATTCGGCGGCGGCAACCTTTTTCTTGCTCTCCTTCATCTTCATCGCCTGCCATTCGATCAGGTGCTTCTCGTTCACGCCTTGGAGCTGTTTCTGGTACTTCTTGTCGATCTCGGACAGCTTCTGCTTCTCGGTCGTCAGGATCTCGCGCAGGCGGTTGACCTGATCGCCCGTCATGATCGGCAGGATGGAGAACCAGTACTGGCGCTCGCTGTCGTTCATGGACGCGCTGCCCTTGATCAGCTCCACCAGGTCGGGGTACTTCTCCGTGACTTCCGGCGGGATGGTGAACTGGGATCCTGTGGACTGGGGATTGGCGGCGGTAGCAGTCGAGGTGGCAGTCTGGGTGTCGGACATGGTGTGTGTTTAGATTCGGCTTTTCATCCTATTGTACCGAAAAACCGCCAAAAGTCCAAGCACATGACCAGCGGCAGGGTTCCTATTCAGAGCGGCCTGAACAGCGTCCTTAGTTCTTCCTTCTTTCCTGGATGCAGCCTGGCCTCGTAGAATTGCGGCACCATTTCTGTTTCGGCGAAGTCGGGAGCGGTACCATACAGCAGGAGTTCATCGAAGGTCACCGGCTTCATGGTTATCC
>CAYOUH010000010.1:0-767 GCA_964407085.1 uncultured Candidatus Peribacteria bacterium
CTTTAAGGATTTCGTTCGGTTGATAATCCGTCTTATGACTTTGAACCAATCCTGAATTCTGGATTCTATATTCCGCATTCTCACCTTCCTTTTCCATTGCCAAGCCCCGTTTTTTCGCTAGAATCCCTCTGCTTTGAATTCATTTGTCTTCCCGCAAACCCCGCATCCCTTTCATGCCTACGACCGCAACAGCAACCCGCAAGTACGAAATGTTCCTGGCCCTCCTCCCGACGCTCACCGACAAGGAAGTGACGAAGGAGCTGGAAGGTATCAAGGAACTCGCTTCCCGCCACGGCGGAGTGTTCCACGAACAGATCTGGGGACGCCGCGACCTGTACTACGAAATCGCCGGACAGACGAAGGGCGTGTACGCTGTGCTGTGCTTCGACTACGATCCGTCCATGCTGCGCGAGATGCGCTCCGAGCTGGCGCTCAACACCACCCTCCTGCGCTACAATATCCAGACCCTGCCTGAGGGCTACGTCGCTCCCGTCCGCACGAAGGAGGACAAGGCTTCTATCTCCGAAGATGCCGAAGAGCAGCCCAAGGCTCGTGTGGTGAAGAAGAAGGCCGCCCAGCCCGTCCCCAGTGAAATGCCTACTCCAGCCGCGGAAGTTCCCACCGAAGCCACTCCGGTCGAGGCCGCTCCCGTAGGAGAAGAAAAGGCCGAAGAGTCCGCCGAGGAATCCAACAGCCGCAAGAAGGTCAAGCACAAGGATCTCGATGAGGGCCTGGAAAGCCTGAAGGTATTGCTCGAGAATCCCGCC
>CAYOUH010000010.1:777-15811 GCA_964407085.1 uncultured Candidatus Peribacteria bacterium
TCGGTTCCCAGTCCTGATACCTCCCATTCCCTGATCATTCCTTCCCAATGTCCCTGCGCAAAATCAACCCGGCCCTGAAGAAGCAACTCGCCAGCGGCGTAGACTTCAAGAACGTGAAGCTTCTCAAGCAGTTCGTCGACCGCTTCGGCCGTATCAAGCCCCGTTACTACACCGGTACGTCCCTCAAGCACCAGAAGCGCATCGCCCGCGCGGTCAAGACCGCCCGCCAGATGGACCTGATGCCCTACGTCCGCAAACACCAGGTGGCCCGCTAGCGTCGAACAACGAAAGCTCCACGGACACCCGGGAGCTTTTTTCGTACGCGATTTGGAGGACGCCACGATAGCGATTACGATAAGCACGGATGCGATAACCCAAGCGAAGATGTTCGAAGCCCTCGAAAAATTAGAGAAGGAACTCGAGGAAGTGCGCGAGAAACTCGCCCTGCCCGAAACCTTCGGCGACCAGGAAGCGATGAAGACCCTCTCGCGCCGCCAGAAGGAAATCCTGCCCACCGTCGAGCTGTACCAACGGTTCAAATCCGTGTCCTCCCAACTGCAGGACGCGGAGCAACTCCTCCGCGACGAGCAGGACGCGGAGATGCTCGAGATGGCCCGCGAGGAGCGCGACAGATTACTTGGCGAGAAGGCTGACCTGGAAGCGAAGCTGAAAGTGGAACTGCTGGCCAAGGACAAGAACGACGAGCGCGACATCATCTTCGAGATCCGTCCCGCGGCTGGAGGGGATGAGGCGTCGCTCTTCGCCTCCGAGCTCGCCCGTGCCTATTTCCGCTACGCGGAGTCGAAGGGCTGGACGATCGAGACCATGAACGAGAGCGAGAACGAGGCCGGGGGAATCAAGGAACTCGTCGCCCGCATCTCCGGCGACCGCGTCTATGCCAGCATGAAGTACGAGAGCGGCGTGCACCGCGTGCAGCGCGTGCCCGTGACGGAGAAAAACGGCCGCGTGCATACCTCCACGGTGACGGTAGCGATCATGCCCGAGGTCGAGGACGTAGACATCCATATTGATGAGAAGGACGTGGAGGTAACGGCTTCCCGCGCGCATGGGGCGGGGGGGCAGAAGGTGAACAAAACCTCCTCCGCCATCCGCCTCGTCCACCTACCTACCGGCATCGTGGTGGAGTGCCAGGACGAGCGTTCTCAGCTGCACAACAAGCGCCGCGCCTTCGACGTGTTGCGAGCCAAGTTGTATGCCATGGAGGAAGAAAAATTGGCCAAGGAGCGGGGTGAACAACGCTTGTCCCAGGTCGGAACGGGGGATCGCAGCGAGAAGATCCGCACCTACAATTTCCCCCAGGACCGCCTGACCGACCACCGCATCAAGGAAAACTGGAGCAATCTGCCGGGCATCATGGAGGGGGATCTGGGCGCGGTGATCGACAAGATGATCATGGCCGACCAGGCCGAGAAGCTGTCGGCTGCAGCCAAGTAGTCTCAGTCTTCCGAGGTTGTTTCCTCGCTTGTTCCTGGCATAATGCGTGCCGATACTGCTCAGGACTGATTTTCATTACCCGATGCCCTCCCGTAAGAAACAATCCCGCCCGTTCTTCTCCATCGTGGATTCCGGAACCCCCCGCAAGAAGCGCGAGGGGGGAGTGGTCGTGGAACGCCATGTGGCTCGCGACATCGTATCCATCCTGTTGGCGGCGTTCATCGCGTTCACGTTCCTGAGCCTCTCGGGCAGCACCGGGATCCTGGGTGATGCCTGGTCCGGCTTCCTCCGCCTCACGGTTGGACAATGGGGCCTCTATTCGCTCCTCCTCCTCGGTGCGATCCTGCTTGGTAGCCTGTTACTGCGAGCAGAGATCGTTTTCGATTCAGCGAGAATATTGGGGATCGTGTTGCTCGAACTCAGCTTCCTCGGCCTGGTGGGCCTATCGGGAACGATGGGAACCCTGGAGGAAAACGTGGCCCTCTCGCGTGAACTGGGTGGATACATCGGCCTGGTTGTCAGCTGGATCGGGACGTACTTCGTCCAGGAAACGGGAACGCGCATCATCCTTTTCGCCCTGTTCCTGGTGGCGGCCCTGCTCATCTTCCAGAAATCCGTTTACGAAATGGTTCTGGCCTGGCGCGAGAATCGCCAAGATGAACGCTTGGAAAAGGTTAAACTGAAGCGCCGTTCTTTCGCTCAGGTCGACGAGGAAGAGGAGGAGGATGAGGAAGAGGAAGAAAAACCGGTCCAGCGCAAACCCTCCATTCCGGCACGGTTGAAAATGGAGCTCGAAGCGCTCAAGGAGGAAAAGAAACCTACCGGCAAGCCGGAGAAGGTGGAAACTCCCAAGCGCATCGATTGGCATCCTCCTTCCTTCGACCTGCTCGATCCTTCGACCTCGGCGATCGAGGAGGACCGCATGTTCACGCAGCAAGAAAAGGAAAGCATCCACGACAAACTGGAGCAGTTCAATATCGACGTGGACGTCGAGAAGATCGGGGTCAACGTTGGACCGACCGTTATCCAGTACACGCTGGAACCTCCTGAAGGAGTGAAGTTGTCCAAGATCACGGCGCTAAAAGATGACCTAGCGTTGGCCCTGGCGACCCATTCGATCCGCATCGAGGCCCCTATCCCTGGCAAAGGCCTGGTGGGAATCGAGGTGCCCAACGTGAAGCGTATGACGGTACGGCTTCGCGAGCTCCTCGAAAGCGTGCAGTTCAAGGGGGTGACGGATTCCACGCTGCGCCTGCCGCTTGGCAAGGACGTGAGTGGCGTTCCTGTCATCGAAGCGTTGGACGCCATGCCCCACCTGCTCATCGCCGGTTCGACAGGCGCGGGCAAATCCGTGGCCATCAACTCGTTCCTGATCTCCCTGTTGTACCAGAACGGCCCGTCGGAGCTGAAGATGATCATGGTAGATCCGAAGCGCGTGGAGCTCACGGGATATAACAGCATTCCCCACCTCCTCGCTCCCGTCATCACGGAGCCCGAGAAGGCTATCAATGCCCTTCGCTGGACGGTGGCGGAGATGATGCGCCGCTACAAGGCCTGCCAGGTCGCCGGGGCACGTAACCGCGTCGAGTACAACCGCAAGATGGAGAAGGAAGGAGATCACATGCCGTTCATCGTCTTCGTCATCGATGAGCTGGCGGATCTGATGATGTCGAGCATGAAAAAGGAGGTGGAGACCCTGATCTGTCGCATCGCCCAGATGGCCCGGGCCGTAGGTATCCACCTCGTCATCGCCACTCAGCGCCCGTCCGTCGATGTCATCACGGGACTCATCAAGGCCAACATCCCGGCCCGCGTATCCTTCACCACCGTCTCCGCCGTCGATAGCCGTACGATCCTCGATACCGTCGGAGCCGAGGACCTGATCGGCAAAGGAGACATGCTCTACGTCACGCCCAAGCTCAGCAAGCCGGTCCGCGTCCAGGGCGTTTTCGTTTCCTCCGAAGAGATCGAGAAGGTCATCACCGATATCCGCATGACGAGCGATCCGGTATTCGACGATGCTATCGTTGAGGGTGGGCCGGCTACCGGCAATGGACCAAGCTTCGACGAGGCGCCCGAAGGCTACAACGATGCTTCCGACATGACCGACGAGGAACTCTGTGCCGCCGCGCGCAAGGTGATTGCCGAGACAGGCAAGGCATCGGCCTCCTGGCTGCAACGCCGCCTGAAGCTCGGCTATGCGCGGGCTTCCCGGATCATCGATTTGCTTGAGGAGCAGGGCGTATTGGGCCCGGCCCGGGGAGCCAAGCCGCGCGAGATTTACATCACCCACGTGGACAACGCCGAATAGGGGGCATTTGCCCTTGCCCGGGCCGTTTTTATCAGTACAATCCACCCGTTACCCATCCCACGTTTACCGCCATGGCCACCGCTACCAAAACCGATACCGTCTCTCATCTCAAGCCCGGACAAGTCATCCGTGTGCACCAGAGGATTACCGAAGGAAACAAGGAGAGGATCCAGATCTTCGAAGGACTGATCATCGACCTGCATGGCCACAGCGGACCGAACGCCACCTTTACCGTGCGCCGCGTGATCGACGGAATCGGCGTGGAAAAGATCTTCCCCGTGGAGTCTTCGTTCATCGACAAGGTCGACGTAATCAAGGAAGCCAAGGTGCGCCGCGCCAATCTGGGTTACATGCGCTCGCGTACGGGTAAGTCGGCCCGCATGAAGGATGAAACGATCCTGAACATGGTTCTCAGCAAGCCTCATGAAGTGAAGGAAGAAGAAGTGGTGGAAGCCAAGCCCGCCGAAGAAAAGACTGACAAGAATGCCGCCCCTGCCGAAACCGTCGTCGAAAGCACTCCTGCAAAGGAAGAAGCTGCGGCGGAAGCTCCTGCGAATGAGGAAGCCGCAGCTGCTGAGGCCCCGGCGGAGGAAAAGGCCGACGAGAAGAAGGCGGAATAGTCTTCATTCCGTTGGCGCCAAATAGCCCGTATAATCCGTACGCGGTTTTTTCGTACCCATGCCCCGAAACGGAATCGTCATCATCGGCAACTACGGCGCGACGAACGTCGGGGACGAGGCCGTGCTGTTGGGCCTGCTCATGCTAGTCAGGCAGCGCGTAAACAAGGCAGTCACCGTGCTGAGCTACGATCCTGTCCGGACTGCGGACGAGCACGGATGCGAAGCGGCGCCTCTACTACCCTTTGGTATCCGTTCCTTCCTGCGGTTCGATTGGCTTCATAGCTTTCGTCTCCTTGCACGCTCCGCAGAAGTGTGGATCGGCGGAGGGGCGCTTTTCACCGACGAGAAGCTCTTCGCCGTATTCTTGTGGGGCTGGCACGTCCTCTGGGGCCGCCTGCTGTGCGGCCGGGTGTCCTTGGTGGCAAACACCGTGGGACCTATTAGGACTGCCAAGGGCAGATTCCTCATGCGGATGATCCTGCCCATGCTGCACTCCGCCAGTGTCCGCGACAGCGAATCGGAAGCCGTTCTGCGCTCGTTGGGATTTTCGAGAAAAATAACGGTCGGGGCCGACCCTGCGTTCCTCATCGAACCTATCGTGGGCGTCACTCGTGAAAAAACGATCATCGTTTCCCTACGGCCATGGATCCGTGAAACTCCCGGGCTATTGGCCGACCTTGCCTCGTGGATCGATGCCCGTTCCGAGGAGGGATATCGCGTCACCCTGCTCCCATTTCAGACCATGCATGATGACGACCGCGTAGTTCTCTGCGAACTGTATTCGCATGTGGCCCGCCGGGATTCCGTTGAACTGGTGTACGAAGCTGAGCGCCTCCCCGCCATCATGAAGCGTATCGCTTCAGCCGAACTGGTTGTGGGGATGCGCCTACACTCCCTGATCCTTTCCACGGTCCAGGGAACGCCTTTCATTGGCCTTTCGTATTCAGACAAGGTAACGAATTTCTGCCGGGCGGTCGGAAGGGAGGAATCCTGCTTCGATTTAGGGAAGTGGAACAGGGATGCTTTCTGGCAACAAGCGGACCGGATCCTGGTCGACAGAGAAGAAGTCCACTCCTCGCTCTTGAAGGTGCGGAACGGGATGCGCCAAGTAGCCCTCACGCTCTCACCCCAGGCCTAACAGTCCCGCATACCACGTCAGGATCGCCTGCCCGAAGCAGATCGATACGAACGCGCCGACAGAGAGGAAAGGCACGAGGGGAAGCTTCCTCCCGCGCTGTTTACGGATGATCATGGGAAGCGCGATCAGGGCCCCGCTGACGTACCCGACCATCAGCATCAGGAGGAACTGTTGCCAGGAGAGGATCAGCGCCAGGAATATCCCGACGTACAAATCGCCGATCCCCATCCATTTCCCTCGCGAAAGACCGATTTGCAATCCGAAGAAGGCTAAGGCCAGGATGAGAGGAATGAGAACCAGGCCGAAAGGGGAGAGGTTTCCCATCATCCATGACTGGTACCCCAGGGCGGCCAAGGCCAAGACGATGCCCAATCCAATCGGAGCGAGGGGAACCTCCATCGTCTCCGCGTCGTATACGCCCAGGACGACCAGGATGTACACGATCCCCAATCCGAGTCCGAAGAGGATCGGATCGCCTCCCCCTTGGGTTAGCGAGAAAATGAGGAATACAAGGGCGCACAAGACCTCCACGATCGGATAGCGCCAAGAGATGGGTCGGGCGCAATACCGGCACTTACCTCTCAACCACAGGAAGCTGGCGACGGGAACCAGATCGATCGTGCGCAGGGTGGCCTTGCAGTGCGGACAGAACGAATGTCCGTCGAGCATCCCGTCCTCGATGCCGTTGCTGAGGCGATAGGCGTAGGCATTGAGGAAGCTGCCGGTGCATAGGCCGAGAAAGGCGATGAGGATCGCTTGCAGTTCGAGAGGGGTGATGATCATGGGTTCGTAACGGAATGCCTTACGGCAAGGAATTATATTTATTTCCGGCCAACGTGCCGATCGATCCTCCAGGATCGAGGTCGTAGGCCTGCTTATAGGATCGCTTCGCTTCGGCCACCTTGCCTTGCTGGATGTAGAGGTCGCCGAAATTGAGGTACGCGGCCTGGAGGTTTGGATCGAGCCGCAGAGCCTGTGAGAGGTTCTTCTCGGCTTCGGTGAGATCACCGTATGCCAGCTGTGCCCATCCCAGGAGATTCGATCCCATCGCGGTGTTGGGGAACTTGTCGAACGCTTTCTGCGCGAGCCCTACGGCTTTCTCCGGCTGCTTCTTGATTTCGATGTAGACCCACATGGGCCGGACGTAGGCGGTCACATCCCGACTCACGCCCTCATTCACGATATCGAGATAGTATTTCAGGGCATTGTCATAATCCTCCATCTCCACGTAGGTGTCGGCTAGGTACTTCTGGATATCGAGTCGGGCCGTCGATCCGTAGTCCAGGGCTCGCCGCAGGTAATCGACTGCCTCTGAGCGTTTCCCGGTTTTCAGGTATGTCAGTCCGGTATAGTACGCCGTTTCCGGCTTCTTCTGGTCGAGGGCTTGGGCACGTTTGAGGGCGTCAAGGGTGGCATCGTACTTGCGTAGGTTGTAGCGCGAGTATCCCAGGAGGATCCACGCGTCGCGGTAGTCTTTCGCTTGGGTCACGACATTTGCCAGTAAGCGCTCGGACAGGGCGAAATCTCCGTTATCCGCCAACGCTTCGGCAACCAGCGTTCGGCGATGGGCGTCCTCCCCGTCGCTGAAAAGGTCGAACTGTTTGAATGCTTCGACGATGCGCTGCGCTTTTTGCCGGACCTCTTGGGGGGGATTGGATTTTGCGAGATTGCCGGCCTCCGCACGACACGGATCGAATGCCCCGCCACTACACTGGAGTGCTGCACGATAATAGGTTGCCACGGGGCCACTTGTCTCTTTCGTTTTCACCGCTGCCTCATCGAATTTTCCCTGCAAGATGAGGGCCGGGATGAGGAAGGTTTTCGCCTCCGTATCGTCGGGGGTGATACCGGCCGCTGTCAAAAAATCATCGTAGGCTTTCCCACCGTCCATGGTTTGCAAGAAGGCCTGTCCACGGCCCAGGAACGCTTCCCCCCGCTTCGGTTCGGAATCGATTGCTTTACCATACGAAAGAAGGGCCGCCTCGTACCTTCCGGCCTTGCGCTGGGCATCACCCTCGGCCACGAGATCGGTGTACGTCTTGTTTGCCGCCAGGGGAGTGGCAGGGGAGGATCCCGATGAAGGGCCCGTGGTGGGAACCGGTGTCGCGGTCATCACGGGAACCGGGGCATCTTTACGCCCGGCATACCATCCTCCCGCTGCTCCTACGCTGAGCGCCAGAACCGATAATACGATGAGTTCCTTACGTTGCATGGACCGCATTCTCGCACCCGGTTCGGCATCTATCAAGCCTTCCCGCTTGCCAGGTCGGCGCCAAAGACTTGCCCGCTGCGCTCTCGGGCTGTAATCTCCCCAGGTCTTACCTGACCTTACGATTTTCCCATGGCCAATATCCCCCTGCCTCCTTCGAAATTCCAGTACAACCTGCTGCACGTCCTTTCACCGTATGTCGACGATGCGAAGACGAAAGTGAACGCGATCGTCGAGGTGAACCGTGGATCGATCAACAAGTACGAGACCATCACTGAATCCGGCCAGCTCAAGCTCGACCGCGTGGGCTACTCGTCACTCGCGTTTCCCTTCACCTACGCCGGCATCCCCCAGACCTGGGACGAGGATGGTGATCCGCTCGATATCGAGATCGTGAACATCACCGAACCCCTCGTCCCGGGATCGCTCGTCGAAGCGCGCATCATCGGCATCATGAAGTTCGATGATGGGGGAGAAGTGGATGACAAGGTCGTAGCGGTCCTCGCCGACGACAAGCGCATGGACCATATTAAGACGTTCGAAGACCTGGGCGAGCACACCATCAAGGAAATCACGTACTTCTGGGAGCACTACAAGGACCTGAAGAAGCCCGGGACGACGAACGTGAAAGGATGGTTCGGTATCGAGGAGGCCGTGAAGGTCATCGATGAATGCGCCCAGCGGTATCAGAAAGATTACGCTCCAAAATTCCAAGCCTGATTTTCCCCTCATTAACGAATGAACACCCACGCCTCCGTCGACAAGATCGCTTCCCTGGCCAAACGCCGCGGCTTCGTCTATCCGTCCTCCGAGATCTATGGGGGATTGGCTAACGCGTGGGACTTCGGTCCGTACGGTGCGCAGCTCAAGCGCAACGTCTCTGACAAGTGGTGGAAGACGTTCGTGGCATCGCGCGACGATATGCTCGGACTCGACGCCTCGATCATCGTCAACCCGAAGGTGTGGGAGGCGTCCGGTCACACGGCGGGGTTCTCCGACTCCATGGTGGACTGCCGCAATTGCAAGACGCGTACTCGTGCGGATCACCTCATCGACGACGCACTGGGGATCAACGTGGAAGGCAAACCCATGGAGGAGATCACGAAGATCATCCGCGACAACAAGTTGAAGTGCCCTAGCTGCGGCTCCACGGATCTGACGGATGCCCGCACGTTCAACCTGCTTTTCGAGACGCACATTGGGATTGTTCCCGAGGACAAATCATTGGCCTACCTCCGCGGCGAGATCGCCCAGGGCATCTTCATCAACTTCAAGAACGTCCTCGACTCCATGCGCGTCCGGTTGCCCTTCGGCATCGCGCAGCAGGGCAAGGCCTTCCGCAACGAGATTACGAAGGGGAAATTCATCCACCGCACGCTGGAGTTCGACCTGATGGAGTTCGAATATTTCTTCGACGCTGATTCCACGAAGTGGGAAGAGCTTTACGCGTATTGGCAGAAGGTCATGTGGCAGTTCGCCCTGGACCTGGGACTCACCGAATCCAACCTGCGCTGGAGGGAGCATGAGGAATTCGAGCGCTCGTTCTATTCGAAGATGACGCAGGACATCGAGTACGATTTCCCCTTCGGTTTCAAGGAGATGTTCGGCCTGGCCTATCGCACGGACTACGATCTGAAAAACCACATCGAGAAATCCGGCGAAAAGCTTCACTACACGGATCCCCACACGCAGGCAAAGATCGTCCCCCACGTCATCGAGCCCACCTTCGGCCTCTCACGGCTGATCGGTGTGGTCCTCTTCGATGCCTATGCCGAGGAGGAGGTAAACGGTTCCACTCGCACGGTGCTCAAACTCCATCCGGATATCGCTCCCGTGAAACTGGCGATCTTCCCGTTGCAGAAGGACGAGGCGCTCGTCTCCAAGACGCAAGAGATCTACAAAACGCTCAAGGATAAGCTGCTCTACGTTGAATACGACAACTCCGGCAATATCGGCAAATCCTACCGCCGACAGGACGAAATCGGCACGCCCAGGTGCGTCACGGTTGACCACCAGACCTTGGAGGACGGAACGGTTACCATTCGTGATCGGGATACGATGAAACAGGAGCGGGTGAAGGTGGAATCGTTGCTTGGCTAAAGGCCACGAAAAAGCCCCGTCCTCGGACGGGGCTTTTATTATTCGGGTTGGAGAGGATATTACACTTTCGCACCCCTCATCATCCTCCACAGCTGCACTCCTCCGACGGCCAGGATGGCGCCGATGATGCCTCCCGTGGCGCTCGGACCCGTGGGGGGCGTCGATTGGGTGGGGGCGGGGGTAGGGGTAGCCGTGGGGCAAGCGAGCGTCACCGTCTTGGAGGCATCTTCGTAGGAGGAGAGGAGCTTGCTCAGTTCGCACGAGCTGATCTTCATCTTGAACGTGTTGGTGTTCGTACAGTTACAGCCCGCAGCCTGCAGGATGGGGGGGAAGACGATGTAGTCGCCTTCGATATGTCCGCCACCCAGGTCGGTGATCTTGGAGGTCTTCAGGAAGTCCTTGATGTTGACCTTCATCAGGTAGTTCGTGAGATCAGTGCTCGACGTGTTCTTCACGTCCATGGTGAAGCTGATCACGTCACCCACCTTGGCGGTCGTGGCCGTGGCGTCACCTCCCTGCGTGACGTTCGTGAGCTTCAGGTTGATCTCGCGGCCGGCGCTCTGGGCATGGGCCTGGAAGGCGCCCGCGACCAGGACGAAGTAGCCCGTCAGCACGGCGTAGAGGACGATTTTCCTTTTGGAGAGGATGGCGTTCATGGGGTTTGAGTTAGTGTTTTTGATGTAATTTTTGCCGCTTTCGGACTGCGGACTTCAAGCCATTATACGAAATTTGGCCCATATCGTCAACAACATGCTGTCAGCCTCGGGCCCGATACGGTATACTTTCCACGAACAAAGACACCTATGCTCCCCAAACTTCTCACCACTTTCGCGCTTGCAGTACTCGTCCTTTCCGCTCCTTCCACCGTCCTGGCTCAGAGTACTTCGACGGGCAGGGGGGCTAGTACGCTGCTTCCGAACGTCTCCGAGAACCCCTGGGCCAAGGATTGCCTGGAAAGGGGGGATTGCCACCTGAGTCGGTGCCCCGCGTTCATCCTCTATCTATCGAACTACCTCGTGGGCCTGGCCGGTACCGTTACGCTCGTTATGGTCATGTACGGGGGCTATCTCTATATTCTCGGAGGCATCAACGATTCGAACAAAGGCAAGGGCATGAAGGCCATCACCAACGCGCTGATGGGATTTGCGGTGACCCTCCTGGCCTATGTTATAGTGAAAGCATTGGAAGGCTTACTCCTGTAAAGTCCCCGCACATTACGTCCATTCCCGCATGGCCTCCCTCCTCAAACAATCCAAATCGGTCCTCCAGGCGCTCAGCCGTGCGTATGAAAGGGCCCTCGAAGCCAAGCAGGCCAAGGGGCAGTCCCTGCCTCCTCCTCCCGCTTCGCGTCCGGCACGGGAGTCGGGGCATACCCTGACCGTGAAATTCGACACGGGCAGTGTGGCGCGGGCCACCTTCACCGTCGTAGCCGTCCTGTTGCTGTTCTATTTTCTCTACACCATTCAGGAGGTCCTGGTGATCCTGTTCACCGCACTCATTCTCTCCGCGGCGATCAACCCCCTCGTGGATGCCCTGGAGGCCCGTGGCTGGTCTCGGACCTGGGGAGTACTATTGGTCTTCGCCGTGCTCCTGCTCGTACTGGGAGCGGTCGTCTACTCCATCATCCCGGTGATCGTCGACCAGATCGGGGCGTTGTCGAAGACGCTGGGCGAATTGGTCAACGGCGTCCTTTCGGGCAAGCGCTCCTTGCCTTTCCAGGGATTGATCCAGCCGTACCTCGATTCGTTGGCCAATGACCTAGACCTCAAGCGTCTGGTTGGAGAATTCGAACAGGTGCTCTCTTCCGTCGGAACGCAACTGGCTTCCGTGGCCGGAAGCTCCATCTCGGCCGTGACCGGGATCTTCAATGGTCTGTTCAATGCCATCCTGGTCATGTTCCTCGCCTTCTTCGTGGTCACGGACAAGAGCGCTATCCACGGCTTCGTGTCGTCGCTCATCCCTGCTCGCCACGCCGACTACTTCGAGGTGAAGATGGCCCAAGTGCAGGTCAAGATCGGTGCCTGGGTTCGCGGCCAGCTCCTGGTCTGCGTGATCCTGGGACTCATCATCTACTTCGGACTGTGGGCACTTGAGCTGTTCGGCATCCATGTGCCCTACAAGGAAACGCTGGCGGTCCTGGCGGGGGTGATGGAACTCGTGCCCTACGTCGGAGCCTTGCTCAGCATGGTGGTGTCTCTCCTGATTGCTGCCAACGTGTCATGGGCCGCCGTCATCGGCGTCGTGATCCTCTACCCCGCATCGCAGTTCATCCAGGGAAACTTCATCTCGCCCATCGTGATGGAGCGGGAGGTGGGACTGAGTCCCATCATCATCATCGCGGCCATGCTGATCGGCGCCCAGTTCTTCGGCATCGTGGGCATCGCCTTGGCCATCCCGGTCGCTACTTCCCTTTCCATCTTCGTCGAGGATTACATCGAGCGAGAGAAAGAGGAAAACGCGATGTTTTGAGAGCCGTGCGCCAAGGCTGTAAGCTTTTAGGCCGTGGTCCAACCATGCTTATGCCAGTAACGAAAAAGAAGCACCAGCCCTCAGCCCCTAGTCCTCAGCCTCTCGCGGTCTTCATTGGACGGTTCCAGCCCTTCCATATCGGGCACCTGGACGCTTTTTCCAGAATGCGAAGGGAAACGGGAAGGGTGAAGATTCTGATCGGCAGTTCGAACCGGTCACGGACGCTCGAAAATCCCCTCACGTACGCCGAGCGTCGGGGCTATATCCGTTCAGTGCTCGGTCCTGACGTTCCCGTTACCCCGCTGCCCGACCACCCTTCCGACGACGTGTGGCTGGAACGCCTGCGGCGCCATCTCTGTCCTGGCGCGGTCGTGTACTCGGGAAATGAGTGGGTCAAAGGCATCTGCCGCGAAGCGGGGATCCCGTTCAAGGAGATTACCTATAGTGTGGACGTTTCAGCCACCCGCATCCGGTCAATGATAGCGGCTGGGGATGAGAGCTACCTACGACTCGTGCCCGGGAAGCCCCTTCCGGAAGCTATTTTCTCGGTCCTGCGTTCCTAATCCCGTTCGCACTCGCTTTCGCTTGGGACTTTCGTCTCGGGGTTTTAGAATAGTGCCATGCAAATCTATAGCGGACTGACCAAAAAGGCCCAACTCTGGATCGCGTTCCTCTTCGTCCTATTGTTCCTGGTGGTGTCGTCGTACGCCAGTCTGGTCTATGGGCAGTACAAGGTAGAGCGGCAGATCTCGCAGTTCCGCGAGGAGAACGAGCGGTTGGTGAAGGAAAACCGCGACCGTTGGATCGCGCTGGTAAGGCTCTCGCTCCAGCGCGTAGTGGAAAAGGAAAACAAGGCCAACATGAATCGCGTGCGTCCCGGGGAGCGCGTGATTGTGATCAACGACGATGATTCAAAGAACTTCGTCCTGAAGGAACAGAAGTCCGAAGGTGTAAGGACTTCCGAAGTGCTAGGAACCTCATCATCGCTGGGTTCCTACGAAAATGAGCGTAACCCACGCAAATGGTGGTACTACTTCTTCCCGCCATCGGCCGCTTCGCCCAGGGGAGGAACGTCTCCCGAATCGCTCCCCTCAGCCCCACCCACCTGAGGTTATTTACGGATGACGGCCATGAATGCTTCCTGCGGGATGGCGACCTTGCCCATCATCTTCATGCGCTTCTTGCCCTTCTTCTGCTTCTCCAAGAGCTTCTTTTTGCGACTCACGTCACCTCCATAGAGATACCCCGTCACGTCCTTGCGGTAGGCGGGGATGGTCTCGCGGGCGATCACGCGGCTGCCGATGCTGGCCTGGATGGCGATTGGGATTTGTCCTCTCGGGATGATGTCCTTGAGCTTCTTGGCGAGTGTTCCTCCATGCTCCTGCGCTTTGGTACGGTGCACGATGGAGCTGAGTCCCTCTGCTACTTCGGCCGCTACGAGGATGTCGAGCTTCACCAGATCCTCCGTACGATAGTCGAGCATCTCGTAGCTCATGGAGCCGTAGCCGGACGTGACGTTTTTCAGCTGGTCGAAGAAATCCACGATGACCTCCGCTAGTGGCATCTCGTAGGTCAACAAGACGCGTTCATCCGATCCGTAGGCCGTGTTCTTGTAGATCCCCCGCTTCGTCTTCGTCAGTTCCATTACTGCGCCGATGAACTTGCTGGGCGTGATGATCTCTACGCGCGTGAACGGTTCCGCGATGCTCTCGTAATTGCTAGGATCAGGAAGCTCGGCCGCACTGTGGATGGTCTTCACCTCGCCGGTCGTCATGGTCACGTCATACGACACACTCGGGGCCGTGATGATGAGCTCCATGTCGTACTCGCGTTCCAGCCGTTCCTGCACGATTTCCATATGCAGCAGGCCGAGGAATCCACAACGGAACCCGTGTCCGAGAGTCATCGAGCTGTCCGGCTCGAACACCAGGGAGCTATCGTTGAGGCTCAGCTTCTCCAAGCTATCACGCAGTTTCTGGTAGTCGTCGCTCTGCAGGGGGTAGAGCGTGGCATAGACGAAGGGCGATACGCGTTTGTAGCCGGGCAGGGGAGTGGCGGATTCAATGTCCGTCCCGGCCCATACTGTGTCGCCAACATTCGTTTCCTTTACCGACTTCACGCCCGTGACGATATAGCCGATCTCCCCCGCGGCGAGGCGCTCGCTGGCCTCGTACTTGGGCGTGAAGAATCCCACCTCCAGAATGTCGATCTTTTGTCGGTTGTTGAGCAGCGTGACGGCCATGCCCTTGCGTACTTCACCCTCCACCACCTTCACGTAGGTCACGACGCCTTTGTAGTTGTCATATACCGAATCGAAGATCAGGCATTTGGTTTCCTCGGAATCGACCACCTTCGGTGCGGGGATGAGCTCCACGATGCGATCGAGCACTTGGTCAACGTTCGTCCCCTCCTTCGCCGAGATCGCGATGGTCTGCGATGCGGGGATGCCCAGGATGCGCTCGATCTCTTCCTGCACCTTGGGCACGTTGGCGGCGGGGAGGTCGATCTTGTTGATGACCGGGATGATGGTCAGGTTATGCTCCAGGGCCAGGTAAGTGTTCGCCAACGTCTGTGCCTCGATGCCCTGCGTGGCGTCCACGACGAGTACTGCCCCCTCGCAGGCCGCCAGCGAGCGTGAGACCTCGTACTGGAAATCCACGTGACCCGGGGTGTCGATGAGGTTGAGCATGTGCCCCTTCCAGGTCATGCGCACCGGCTGCAGCTTGATCGTG
>CAYOUH010000011.1:0-8568 GCA_964407085.1 uncultured Candidatus Peribacteria bacterium
TCTTGCTAAAACGAGGCCGATTCCATCGCCTCCGAGGCGTTTTTTCGGTATGATGATGCGAACATTCCGACATGCCCCTGTCCCTTACCATCGCCGAAATACGCGACCTGAAGATCCAGGGCGCATCCCCATTGCCGACGAGCGATCCGCACCAGGATTCCAATTCGCACTCCTCTTCCTTTTGGGGCTCCACTCCCAGAAATTAAATTTTCTTTTTTCAGGTATGCAAACAAAACGTACTGTCATTACGGTAGTCGGTGCGCTGGTAATCAGCGCAGCTATAGGAGGTCTCTACCTCACTGGAACTTCACTATCGACCAGTGTCATCGGCGCAACCTCGGCGGAGTTTACCGACTTCATCATTACCGACCCCTTCGGCCTCTCCGCCGCTCCCTACAATGACATCGCCGTTCCCGGTGACTACGACGGAGATGGAAAAAACGATCTGGCCGTTTGGCGCCAGTCGGATTTCAAATGGTATATCAAAAGAAGCTCCGATGGAACAACCCTCACCACTCGCACCTGGGGCAGTGTCAACACCCCCTACTTCGACGTGGCTGTTCAGGGGGACTACGACGGAGATGGCAAGACCGACCCCGCCGTCTGGAGAAAATCAGATAACAAATGGTATATCCTGAGAAGTTCGACTTCTATACCGACGCCTACTCCTACTACGACCCCTTCTGCCGTCCCCACTCCGGTATCATACGGGACCAAAGCTCCGTTCCATCGTATACCCAATCTCCGTGCCGGGAAAATCCAGACTGCCACTGGCTGGAATGTTCAGGATTTTGCTCTGCATTTGGTGAACACGTCTACCAATGAACTCGATGTTACTTGGAAACTCATAGCGGATGATCCGAATTTCCTCTTTTGGGATGGTAGTCGGGGCGTGTGGACATTACACGCGGTGATGAAAGCGCATGGGTATCAGTCACTTAACGTTGCTGGCCCAGAGTCCTATCCATTTGCCATCCCGCCATTTTCGAATTTCACCGGCGCAACGGAACTGTCTGCCTGTATCAAAAATTCCAATCCATGCGTACCGGCTGATTTTTACACCTACTTGCTCGCGGAAACCCCGGTGAAAGAAGGGAGTGACCCAAATCAGCTTTGGTGGCAATCATGGGATGCATGGCACGACAATATCCCGGTTGCTTGGGATAGTGACCTGCGTGCCTTCGTTATTCCGTATACGAATTATTGGCACAATACCGCAGCCTGGCCGGTTGGTTGGCATTCAAAGATCACTATCCAAAATACCGGTACTACGCCTGCCACCTACCAGATACAACATGTACCGGATGATTATGGGCAAAAAGCAGCACAACCACTGAGTTGTGGCTATCAGCCATATGTGACGGAAAACACCTCCATCACACTCGCAGCCGGAGCGTCGATGAGTCAATATCTCGAAACACTCTTTGGCTGGCCAACCGATGTGGCAAGTTACATGGAGGGACATGTGGTCATCACTCCATCTGCCGGTGCGGAATTCTCCTCGACGATCACGAGTCAGACAGAGCCCAATACTTCCGGGGCCGGTACTTGTTCAACTTTTTCCGGATATAGCGTAGCCCTGTCGCTCTCCAGTCCGGTATCAGTATCCACGGTATCTGGCGTAGTGCCATTGATGGCACGGGTAGCTCTAGACCGAGGAGTCCCGATTACATCGGTGAATTTCTATCTGGACGGAAAGCAGATTGGAACTGGAAACCTCTCTACTGCTCTAGGATATAATTCCCAGTTGAACTGGAACTCGACTGCTGTTTCAAATGGGACACATACACTTTCTGTCAAAGCATTCATAAACGGAACAACTCAGGTGGGAAATACAGCGACATCCACGATCACCATCGCGAATCCCGTCGCAACCCCAACGCCGACCCCCACTCCATTCTGTTCTGTCGCCGGCGCAGTCTGTACCTCAAATATGGACTGCTGTTCTCTCGCTTGCTCGGTGAAGCGTGGAAGGTTCTTTGGAACGTGTATCGGTGGTGGTCCGGCTCCAACTCCAACACCTATTCCCACCCCTTCTCCGACGCCAACCCCAACTCCAACCCCAACACCCACCCCGGTTCAATGTCCGACAGTCTGTACGAGTAGTTTTCAGTGTTGTTCGGGTCAAACCTGCGTGAAGGCTTCAGGAAAAATCACCGGAACATGCCGGTAGAGGAAGGAATTTCGATCAACGCAATAGAGAGACCTGACGTTGCACTTCCTTCACTCCCAAAAAATACCAACATCCATAACCAACTTCACCCATACAAACTACCCTCCACCCCAGCCATCGAACGAAAATACTGGCAATCCTAGGGATCGCAGCAAACCTATCCTGTCACCCTTCGACCCCGCCCGGGGGCTCACGGTCTGGGATCGGGAAGTGTTCGATCAATCTTTTGCCTGATTCTTGCTAAAACGAGGCCGATTCCATCGCCTCCGAGGCGTTTTTTCGGTATGATGGTACTAAGAAAATACATATTTAATCCACGGCACATCATGGAATCCACATCTCCCGTCCCCGTCAAGCGCTCCTGGGTCTCCTTCGTAATCGGTACCCTCGTCGGGGCGACTGGCATTTTGGCGATGAGCCAAGTCGCGTCCGAACCTCTCAAGGCTTGGTTCCCAGGTTTTGGTAACCAATCATACTGGGAACAAGCCCGTCAGGCATCCCAGGGAACGACTCCTACCCCCACCCCTACGCCGACTACCACCCCTGCTCTTGGTCCAAATCTGACAACCAGCGACTTAAGGGCTCTGCTGCGAGCTTATCTCGATGCACCGGAGCGCTGCCCAACAGGGTATTGCTCCGGCGGATTGGTCAATTCCGTCATCTACGGTATCATCTCGGGTCCTTCCAATAGCCTACAGGTTACTTTCTATACATACGCCGGAGATCACAAGGCGCCCTATGATGCCACTAAATGGGTCAAGCATGTTGAGAGCGTGGGTGATGTACAGGGACTCGTGTCAGCCCTGGGACAATGCGAAATGGGGGCAGCGATAAACGGCAGCACGATGGGATGTCCGCAGAACCCGCAGACCGAATTCTGTTCAGCGGTCTTGGCGAATGGGGGTGGGATGGCAAAGGATGCCGACGATCCTGCCTGTCAAGAATACGAAGACAATCCGGAGTACCACGAGTACTACAACTCGCCGTACCGTCTTCGTTAAGGCGCATACAATCTTCTTGCTCGGTTAATAACTGAGCAGTCGGCCCTTCTTTTAATCCCCTATGCCCCTGTCCCTTACCATCGCCGACATTCGGGAGCTCAAGATCCAAGGAGCGGTGAATATCGCCAAGGCTGCCCTGGCCGCCTTCGCTGAAGAAGCTTCCAGGCTGGCTTCCGAAGGGAAAACGAAGGCCGCTCTGGCCGAATCTAAGGCTGCTCTGATCGCCACGCGCCCGACCGAACCAGCCCTGCGCAACCTCCTCGACCGCTTCGAGCGGGACGTTGCCGAGGATCTCTCGACCGCTGTCGGGCTCGCTTCGAAGATCGTCGCCGAAGTCGATGACGCATCGCTCAAGATCCACCAATACGGCGCGAACCTGATCGAGGACGGCATGGTCATATACACCCACTGCCGCTCTTCCACGGTGACGAAAGCGATCATCAAAGCCTGGCAATCGGGTAAGCGCTTCACGGTGTACAACACCGAAACGCGGCCCAAGTGGCAAGGAAGGAAAACCGCCACAGAGCTCGCCGCCGCCGGCATCCCCGTTAACCACATGGTCGACTCTGCCGCCGGCATTATCCTGAAAAAAGCCGACCTGTTCCTCTTCGGCGCCGACGCCATTAATTCGTACGGCAATGTCTTCAATAAGGTCGGCACAGGCCTCTTCGCCCACCGCGCCACGGAACTGGGTGTGAAGACGTTCTGCCTCACCGGGTCGCTCAAATACGACGCGCAGACCATCTGGGGCACCCCCGAAACCGTGGAAGAACGTGACAAATCCGAGATCTGGGATGCCCCGCCGGAGAACGTCACCATCCACAATCCCGCCTTTGAAGAAGTGAGTGCGGATGACGTTACGGCCATCGTTTCCGAGTTCGGGGTCCTCACTTCTGAGGGGTTTGTGGAGAGGGCTGCACTAAAGGCGTAATCCATGGTAATGGGGATAGAATCTGAAATCCCGACGACCTCATTTCCGCCAGACATGCGACCACAGACGGATGCCGTGCCTATCCAATGGGACGATCCTATTGTTGCTATACCGTCCATCAGGCTAAGCAAGGCAGTATTGCGACAGAAACCCGCCGAATTGTGTCAAGCATTAAGGCAGGGGAAGGCCTTGAACTTCAGTTTAGACCCGGCTGGTGCAGTATATGTATGGATGGGACTCAATCGTTATTACCACCGGCTGGTTCATCCCGTGGGAAAAGAAAACGGATGGAATGGCTATTTTTACCTCCAACGGCGAGGAAAGCATCGCGGACAAATTCATATGGTATTCGAGAAGGAATTGAAAGAGGGTTATCGCGGTAAAATCAGAAATCTATTCGCCATTTCGGGCGGGGACGACTCCTATCTTCCCCCAGGCGTGAATGTCAACGTTCTTAGCAGAAAAATAGCCACATACCTTAAGGTTAGTGATGAGGGAATCAGACACGACTAACCTTTTCATCCTTCCGTCATGCTTCCCCCGAGGGATTCGTGGAGAGGGCGATTGGTTGAACTAAGGCTTTTGCCCTAAAACGACATAAGGCTGATCTGCCGCACCGATCCTTTCCGGGTCAGAATAATCCGTAAATCCCAACGATTGTTTTAATGTGGGATACCTCGGATCATTCCATTTGATAACATCGGTATGAGTGAACCCAGATTCTTGGAGCATACGAACGACACTACTGGCCGGTGGTGGGGTCATCGTTTCGATCACGGCTAGCTTCCTCCCAGATGGTAAGGCCTGGAGGATTTGCCTCAAGACTTGAAGCCGGAAAACGGGTGGCATCCGGGCGAGTTCGTCCTCGATTTCATTAATGGTCCACACGTAAGTTCCCATATCGTTTCGAGGTATCCTATCCGGTGTCTTGGTCCAATCAATCACCGCGAAACGAAGCTGCAAATCGGCTGGACGGTTCTTATTCAATTCCTGAGCCACTAATTTATAAACCATCAATTTGCGGTCAAGTGCGTTAGTCTTCCCCTGAAGCTTTTTCCGAAAAGTTTCACTGTTAAGGGCTTCAACAACGGGGTCTCCGAGAAAGTTCTCTAAGAGGACCGAGCCAACCTCGTCCTCGATCCTATTTTTAGCCAAAACCTGAATCAGATTGCCGGCATCCCCAAGGATCGTCGCGATCCCGCGCCGTGTATCGGTTCGGGCCAAAGCACCTATCTCCTGTAGGCTACGGGGGTCCACATTGAGTGCAACGTATCGAAAGCCTCGATCCGTTATTCTTTGAGCCATTTCTTTCGACCCTGCTCCAACGTCCAGGACGGCCTGTCCCTGATTGAGGTCACCCAGAACATCCATGCTCTTTATTTCACCAAAGTATAGCAGAAATCAGCCACCATGGCCCTTTTAAGTCCTCAATCTTTCCGAGCCGCTCCAAATCCTTGTAGTGCTGGTTATTTGGAAATTGGTTCACACCCGTGTATACCCTACGCTGCCGAGGATTTGCCGCATGCCGCGCAGGAGGCCGATGAATGCTTTCCGGTCCATGGTCCCTATGATGACATCGTCCTGGTCGAACGATTGGCCGTACAAGAACCTTCCCGTCGCCTTGTCCACGGTGGCATTATCGATACGCCACCTGCCTTCTCCGCTTTGGCTTTGGAAAATAACGTGGATCTTATCGTCTTCCCCCGCGTTGAGCCTGTAGGTCACGCCACTCTTCTCGTCCCGGAACGTCCATTCTCCGTCCATCCGATCGCCCAGGTAGGAGCGGAAGAGCTCCCGGACGGCGGCGTCTTGGGTCACCTCAGCGTCCTTTCTCAATTCCCCTAGACGTTTTTTGGTGATCAGGTTCGCTTCCGCTAGGGTCGTGACGCGCTCCAGGTCTTCCAGGGTCAGGAACGCCCGTCCTCCCGCCGGCTCTCCGAGAAGCGAGTGCATGGCAAAATCAATGGTACCTTTGCGCGCGTCGAATTCGAAAGTGGAGCTTTCATCAGCCTCGTCCGGTCGGGACGAGGTCCATACCAGGGCCGCCTTACCTGACGCCGAACTCGTCCAATACAAGCGGATACGCTCGCTTCCTGGACGCTCCGCGGATGATGCGACTGCGTCCTTCCCATGCGCCGCGGTGAAAAAGGACGGTATAGATCGTCTGCTTGGTAGGACCATCTCGCCCGAATCCAGGTCGTCGTTATCGTTTTGCGCGAGTAAGGCCACGAGCCTGGCGATGATCGGCTTGGTCTTTTCGGGGGGTGCCTCGCGCACGTCCCGGACCTCAGGGGTTTGTTGTGATTCGTAGGTGTCAATCATGTCGGGGGATTCATGTTAGTATAACAGAACATCCTCCTCCTGCCGATACCCCGGATACCTCACAGTGCTACGCCTAGCCAATCGCGCCGAATGGCAGGCCGCGTCGCGCGCGAGCGACTGTGGCAGGCGAGATGGTGAGGAGTATGGACGGAATGATAACCACGAACGCTCTCATATAGTATAATACAGGGAACTTCCTCACCAACTAACTGTATGTCAGGAGATAAAGAGCCCAGCGTTACACACCACACAAACCGGAAGGGCAAGATTCTAACTTTTGGAGGGGTTGGGTTGTTACTTTTCGGCAGCATTGCAAATTACATTCGGCAACAAATTGACACTACGACTAAAATACCCCCCGCCACGAGCACTCCAGAGGGCGGCCAAGGGAGGGGTAAGGAGGAAGGTTCGGTGGATAAGAGAAAACAAGTGAACGTCCCAACTCCAAGAATGGTCGGCAACACCTGGATATACAATTATGGCAATAGAAAAAAGGATGCGCAGGCATTCGCGGCGAGCGAGAACGCAGAGGGTAGGAATGCAAGATTCGTAGTAGCTGATCCGATCAACGGCATCCCCGCCGTCTACTTTGTCTATGTTTCTGTGGAAGGCTCACCCCCGCCGTCCGGCACCCCGGGTATCACTACAGGAACGGATGGCGGACCTGTCAGTACTCCCACACCTACCCCACCTCCAGTAAATGTCGAAGGTGAGGGTACTCCTTCAGTGGATGTCGTCACTGACCCCAAAAAAAATCATATACAGCCGCCACGGGGGGCGGGAGAGTACGTTGGAGTACTATCACGATTCCGAAATGAATCAGCATTACAAGGACATATAGCAACATGGAAGAACGAATACATCTTCCACAGGGATCCAAATGACCGCCTTGTCCTTCATGCCTGGTGGAAGAAAGTACAGTCACAAAAGAAGTAGCCTCTTTCCATAACCAAGGAGTGGACGAATAACTACCTCGACTGTTTTTTTGTCGTGGAATAGGATAAATGCCTGGGAAACATTGACAAAAAGCCCTTTCCGCGGAAAGATAACCTCCTTTGTGTCCTCTGGAGCAAAGGCTTCTTTCCCCTTCCCTCATACCTTCCTTCCATGGTCTCCGCCCGCCGAACATCCGTCGTACTTTCCGCTCTCGTCCTCTCCCTTTTCGCCGCGCTCCCGGCCATCCCGCGGGCCTCTGCGGCGGCGTGTACGCCCGTCCTCTCCATGCTTCCCGGATCATCCACGGTGGCCAACGGTGCTAACGTTTCCTTCACCCTCGCCCTGGCCAACACCGGAACCGGAACGTGCAATGGCGTGTACTTCTCGCTCTACTATCCTACTGGACTGAGCTTCGTCAGTGCCTCGCCAGCGGCGAACGCCGGGGGGTACTACTGGAACTTCCCGTCCCTGACTGCCGGGCAGACGCGTACCATCGCCTTGGTTGCCAAGGCCCAAACGTCGCAGTCCCTCCCCCGCCAAGTATCACTAGATGGATGCCTGAACGCCGGTGGGATCGACGTGTGTGATGCCGGGACAGTGACGATAACGGCCGGGGGATCCACGCCCACCCCACCCCCCCCCGCACCTCCCACCCCCACACCTGCCCCTACCCCTCCCCCCACCGCAACTCCTGCGCCTGCTCCCACCCCGACCCCCACCGCTACTGCGACCCCTACTCCTTCCTCTTCTCCGACCTCCACTCCGACACCCGGTACCCAGATCGATCTGGAGATCGTCAAGGACGATGGCCGTAGCACTATCGCTCCCGGCACGTGGAACACGTACACCATTACGGCCTTCAACGCCGGCCCGCTCGATGCCAATCCGGCCTACCTGGTCGATGACCTGCCCGCCCACTACGATCCGGCCACGGTGACATGGAGCTGTGATAAGTGCGTTACTAAAACCGGTGCCGGTTCTGCCTCGATCCGCACGACCGCTAATATGCCGGCCAACTCCTCTGCCGTGCTCACGGTGATCGCCATGGTCCGTTCCAACGCCACGGGTTCCATAGAGAACGTGGCCTACATCGACCCTCCGGCAGGCCTGACCGACTCCGACCCGAACGACAACGGGTACAAGGACGTGACGGCCATTGTTGCTCCTACTCCCACCCCGACTCCCCCCCCCGTTCCCACGCCCAC
>CAYOUH010000011.1:8578-15236 GCA_964407085.1 uncultured Candidatus Peribacteria bacterium
CTGGCATATTAGGCCCAATGTTTCTCCTCAAAATGTAGAAATCAATAATAACTTAGGAAATAGCAGTGGCGAGCTTGTTCTTTACAATCTCAGCGCCGGAATGCACACCATTCGTGTCGCCGCCCGCGAAGCCGGAACACGATTAAAATATTTTAGATTTAAACTAAACGGCGCAATCCCAAGTCCAAGCCCATCAGCCAGTCCAACACCTGCTCCTACTCCTACACGAACCCCGACTCCCACACCCACTCCTACGCCAACCCCCACTCCGGTTCCCCTGCCGGACGGTCCGGAACGGGGCATCTGGTTCTGGGATCGCACGCTGCCGATCGGACAGACCAAGATCAACGACATCATCGCCACCGCCGAGCTGTACGACTTCAATGCCATCTACTACACGGTCGAGGACTACGGCACGTACAAGGCGCAGAATAACCAGACCAAGATCCAACAGATGCGCGACGCGCTCAAAACCCTCTGCTCGCAGCTGCACGCCAAAGGGATCCGCTGCGATGCCGTCACTGGCGAACCGGACTTCGGCGAGCAGGCCGGCTTCACGAAGGCCCTCGATATCGCGGACTTCATCATCGACTATAACCGCAACGTGACCGCCGCGCAGCGTGTGGATATCCTCCAGTACGACGTGGAACCGCACGTGCTCTCGCGCTACGAGAATAACAAGGCCAGCGTGCTGGGCAAGTACGTGGCCATGATCGATGCCGTAGTGACCCGCGTGAAGGACGGAAATGCCAACCTGCGGGTCGACATCGTCGCCCCGCACTTCTTCGACAGCGTCCAGAACTGGACGCCTGCCATCACGTTCAAGGGCAAGACCCAGCATACCTTCAACCACGTGATGGACAGTCTCGAGCGCCTGCCCGGAGGCCGCTACCACGTGATGGCCTATCGCCGGGCCACGGGCGGGACCAATGGCTCGATCCCGATCTCCCGCCAGGAAGTCGAGACCGCCAGTGTCTCCTATACCAATACCAAGGTGATCGTCTCCCAGGAAACCGGGAACTTCGAGCCCGTCACGGTAATCTCGTTCTACGGCCTGTGCCGTTCAGCCCTCGAGAGCGCCCTGGTCACGGTCCAAAACGCCTTTGCCAACCAATCAGGATTCGGAGGATTCTCGATCCACTCCTTCGCGACCTACAAGTCACTGAAAAATTGCTGATCGCGGGGAAGATGAACCAGGATGGTCAAGGAGAGATAGTGATAAGGAAGGCGCGATCTGCGCCTTCCTTTTTTGCTCCGCGCTTGGACGCCTTCGGAGTGGTCAAGGAGACCTGTTTGATGGGAACCGGTGCTCCTGCTATCATGCCCGCTCATTTTGCGTATGAAAAAATCAATGAAAATGAAGGTGGTTGCCACGCTCGTATTGGCCTTCGCGGTCCTGACCGTCCTGGCCCAAGCCCTACCCGCCTTCGCCGCCCGGGTCACCCCCGCCCCTGCCTGCACGCTGCCCGCTCCCCTCTCCCTGGGCTCCGTGCGGGACCGCGACCTGCGCAAACTGGCCTCTTTCCAGGCCACCTACGGCTACGTGGGGAAGTCGATGTCCTTTTTCACTACGATCCCCATGGACCTGGAGGCCGACCTGGGAGAGGCCGACGGTGTGGCTGCCAAACTCAAGGCGTTCGCGGCCGCAGGCGTGACGCCGGTGGTCTTTACCGAGCCACCCGTTGACCGGTCACTGGCGGATATCGCCGATGGCGTGGAGCAGGTGTACTGGGAGGAGTACTTCGTGCGCATCAAATCCACGGGCATCACCGACGCGCAGATGGGGCTGTGGATCCCCTACCCGGAGATCAACACGCCGATCTGGAACCGCGAGCACTTCGCCCCTACCGATTTCCCGCGGCTCGTGAACGCCTTCTCCGCGGCGTACAAGAAAGTTTTTCCCGCCGCGAAGGCTGGTATCCTCCTCAACTCCTTCAGCTACGATCCAGAGGATATCGACTGGGAACATGGCCGTGCGATAAGCTACCTGCCCTACGTGAAAGGAATCGGTAAGGGCAATGTCGATGTGCTCGGTATCCAGGCCTTCCCGTGGTGGCCGCGCAAGAACGATCCCGGCAAAGCCGCGCTCGATACGGTCTCGAAGTTCCTGTTCATGAAGTGGGCCGTCGAGTCGGCCAACGCGCTGGGAACGAAAAGCATCATGGTGCATAGCGGCGTGCCGCACACCATGCATGAGGGATCCGCTACCGAAATCACCATCCCCGAAGCCACCCGCGCGCGCGTCATGCGCGAGATCGGCACCGTGCTGGTGACCTACGAGAAGCTGGGCTACGACATGTCGCTCAGCCTCTTCCTGGAGGATAAGTCGCAGGTCGGCGAAGGTGTGGATTGGTCGTTCGGTTCGGGTACCGCCTCCGTCATGAAGCGCATCTCGAGGACGGCGTACTGCAACGGGATACCGCTGGTGCTGTTCTAGGCTCCCGTTCCCAAACGCAGCCGCTTGTCGGGAGGGGGGAGGCGGGGATACAATGGCCGCGGCCCTTTCCCGTATTCCCATGCTCAATAAGCGCCATCCCGAACGTAGTGTCCGGCATTTCCTATCCTTGCCGATCATCTACCTCCCACTGCCCTTTATGCTCATGGCGGACGTGGCAGTCGAGGTCTACCACCGCATCTGTTTCCCGCTGTACGGGTTGCCCTACGTCCCGCGTTCGCGCTATATCCGGGTGTGGGACCGTTTCCGTTTGCCCTATCTCAACTGGTGGAACAAGCTTGGCTGCGCCTACTGCGGCTATGCCAACGGCTGGATTAACTACGTTCGTACCATAGCCGCCGAAACCGAGAAGTACTGGTGCGGTATCCGACACCGTGACGATGGCAGATATCTTCCCGCCGCGCACGAGGAAGGTTTCCTCCCGTACGGGGATGAAAAGGCGTATCGTGATATGGCCTCCGGCTCGGACACCCCCCGTGATTCCTAAATGATGCCCATGTCCCTCCTGCGCAACATCCGCTTCTATATCCTGCTGTTCGCCATCCTCTTCGCGGGGATGATCTATTTTCCCACCGTCGCCGCGCTGGGCTACGAGACGGCCGTCCCCGAGCTCGTCACCTACTACGCGCTGTGGACGATCTTCTTCCTCTACGTCACGCTGCTCATCGGCCCGCTGACCTTCGCCTTCCGCAACCTTCCGCAGCGTGCGAGGCTCGTGAAATCCGCTCGGGCGCTGGGCGTCTCCGCATTTCTCTTCGCCGCGCTGCACGCGTACTTCGCCTTCTTTGGATCGCTCGGAGGATTCGCTGGATTGCCCTACCTACAGGGCCGTACGCTGATCGCCGTGCTCCTGGGGCTTACCGCCTTCCTGATCCTCATAGCCCTCGCCTGCACGTCCTTCGACTTCGCGGTCAAGCGCATGGGGTTCAAGAAATGGAAGTTCCTACACCGCTTCGTCTATCTCGCGGGGGTGTGCATCCTGCTGCATGCGTTCCTCATGAGTAGCCGCTTCTTCGGCTCCGGTATTTTGGCGTGGGTCTTCTACATCGGACTGACATTCCTGGGGATCCTGTACGTGGTCCGCATCAGGGCCTACTTCCTGCGACCGAAACGCCCTGCCGCGGCTCCTGCCCCTTCCGTTGCCGCGGTCCAACCACCCCCCGCTGCTCCTATCGAGACCCCGAACCCCTCCGCACCGCCCAGCTCCCCTTCGCGAGGATGAGCTGTGGCATGGTACCAGTCTTGACAAGTGAAATACCGGGATGGTTTTGAAACAATTCCGGGGATTACGCGTTATAACATGCAGGAACGGGTCTTACCGTTCCACAGAGGATAAGAAGGACCAAGCGTTATGGATACCAAGCCAATGCGCCCTTTGCCATCCCTCGCCGAACGCCGGGTCTCCTCCCGCGATGCCGGCCCGATGGCTTTGCTGCGTTTTTCATGGCTGGACAAGAAGGGAGTCGCGAGAACGGGTAGGGTTGTGCGAAGCAGGACAAGCTCGACGCCTTTCTCTCCGTCCCTATGACTATCAGCAGTGCGGCCTTCGCCGTAGGTGCACCGATTCCACCGGAGTTCTCCCTCACGGGAGGCAATCTCCGTCCACCACTGTCGTTTAATGAAATCCCGCCCGGAACGGAAGGACTGGTGCTGATCATGGAGGATGCCGATGCGCCCGCGGGTCCTTTTGTGCATTGGCTGATCTGGAACATGGAGCATGATGCTTTCGGCAATGCCGACCCCACGCGTGATCCGCATGCCGTCTCGGGGCGCAACGGCTTCGGAGAGATCGGCTATGCGGGCCCGAACCCGCCCCCGGGGGAACGGCATCGCTACTATTTCCACCTCTACGCGCTCGATACCATGCTCGAGGACCTGCCGGTGGGTGCCTCGCGCGAACAGGTGCGGGCAGCCATGGCGGACCACGTACTCGAGAGGGCTGACCTTATGGGAACGTACCAGGTGGGATAGGCAACGACGGAGGTATCCTGCGGGATTTTTTCGTGTGGAATTGGAATAAAATCGGACCACCCGCGTATGATAGGAGACACCGCTATGAAAGAACCCACCGACGAAGACGTGGCTCGCGCCGTGCAAGCGGGCGACAAACAGGCGTTCGCGCTCCTGGTCGAGCGCTACGAAGGGAAACTCTCCCGCTACCTGTCACGCTTCGTGCTCGAAGCGGGTGATGCCGCGGACCTCCTCCAGGAAACGTTCGCCAAGTCCTACGTGCATATCCGCTCGTTCGATCCGTCCCGCTCCTTCTCCTCCTGGATCTACCGCATCGCGCATAACGAGGCGATCGGAGCGATCCGCAAGAAGGGCCGCGAGCGCATCTCGTTCTTCGACCTCGATACGGTCTTCCCGCACTTCGCCTCATCCGAGACCGCCGACGGCGACCTGTCCCGCGAGGAGACCAAGCGACTGATGGACGAATGCCTCTCGCGCCTCCCTCCCAAATACCGCGAATCCCTCGTGCTCTATTACCACGAGGAGATGGACTACGCGGGCATCGCGGATATCCTGCACGTTCCCGTCTCGACCGTGGGCGTCCGCCTCCGCCGCGCGAAGGAGAAGCTCAAGGCCATCCATGACGATATAACCCAATCCCATGCCTGAACCTACTCCTTCATTGCAGGACCGCCTGAAGCACGCGATCGAGAGCGGAGAGCTCTCCATGGTACCGCGCTGGAGGGTGCTCGCTTCCTCGCTACTCATCATCGCGGGCGTAGTGGTTTCCATCTTCGCTATCCTCTTCGTTTCCAGCTTCACCGTGTTCGTGCTGCGGCAGACGGGCCTCTGGACGCTCCCCGCACCGCGCATGGCCGAGGCACTCCTGTTGCTGTCCGCGCTGCCGTGGCTGTTCTTCGCCGTGGTCATCGCCTGCGCCGCCCTCCTCTACGTCCTCCTGCGCCGCTTCTCCCTATCCTACTCCCATCCCCTGGTCTACTCCATCGGGGCCATCCTGCTGCTCGCCGTCGGGGGCGGTATTGCCTTGGGGAACACGCCCCTGCACCCCTTCCTCTACGACCAGGCGCGGCATGACCGCCTGCCCCTCGCCGGAAGGATCTACCGCACCTACGAGGTGCCGCATTCGTCGAACGTGGCGCTCGGCATCATCCTGGAACGGACGGGCAGCGGATTCCTCCTGTCCGAACGCGATGGGACCGTAATGGTTGTGATCAATGAACAGACCCGCCTGCCGCGCGAAGGCCTGCCCTCCGAGGGGGAGGTGGTGTCCGTGATCGGTGAACGGGACGACGACATCTTCCAGGCCTACGGCATCCGTCCCCTGCGCGACGGACTGTCCCGTCCCACGCCGCGCTTCCGCCGCGCCCCGCCTCCGCGTCCGATGGAGCTTCCTTGAGCACGGGTTTGTACGTCCTGATCCCGAGTCGCGCTGGGATTCCCTGGCACGAAGCTGGATGGCGAAGAGCTTATCCTGAACGTGATCCAGGAATCCCGTCATGTTTCTCACGGGATATTTTCCACGAACCATGGGGTCCTTCGTTCCGTCGACTACGACAGGAACTCAGGAATGGGAGAGGGGGATTTTTGGAATAAACTTCCTCCCGCGGCGTAGTAAGGGGTGGAAGACAGGCGGGAATGATCGGAGAGAGGCCCGATCCCCGCGGACTTTTCCACCGGCCGTCCCTCTCACGGCCATTCTTTCTTACCCCCTAGCCTTACTTTTTATGAACAAGAAACTGCTTTCCTTCGCCGCCGTCCCCGTCCTGGCGTTTTCGCTCATGGGCGCGGCTACCACCTCCGCCCACGGCCTGTTCGGATTCATGGCTAGCGATGCCACGCCAGAGGAGATCGCTACCCAGCAGAACGAATCGTTCAACCGCGAATCCACGATCCTCGGGCTGAGCGTCGACGATATCAAGAACGCCTGGGCCGAAGGCAAGGACCTGCGGACGCTGGCCGAGGAGAAAGGCATCAGCGAGGAGTCCATCCGTGCCAAAATGAAGGAGCTGCGCAGCGCCGAGATAGACGCGCGGCTCAAAACCCTCGTCGAGAAAGGCGTGATCACCCAAGCACAGGCCGATAAGCGCTTGGCCTTCGAGAAGAAAATGCTCGAAGAAGGGCCCGGTAAGGGGATGCGGGGTGGCCATCGCGGCGGCTTCGGCGGACCCGAGATGGGCATGATGGGCCGCTAATTCCCCCAACGTCGGTTATGGGAATCCCCGCTCCGCCTCT
>CAYOUH010000012.1:0-13303 GCA_964407085.1 uncultured Candidatus Peribacteria bacterium
CCCAGCATCGAGGCTGAGGTCGGCCACCTTCCTTAATCCTTTCGCGATGAACGTGTAGACAGCGTAATCGACCTTCGATGACGGCTGTCGAGAGTCGCAGAGGAGGAACTCGGATGCCTCATAGCCCGTTTCCTCGAGAAGTTCGCGCTTGGCAGCAGCAAGAGGGTACTCGCCCGGATCCAATCTTCCCCCCGTGGCGCCGATGAACGGCGGCTTGCCGGGCTGTTGTTATTCGGTCAGGAGGATCCTGCCATCATCAAGTACGCCGTACACCCCGACCGTATCGGCCCGCTTAACCTTTTCAAACGTCGCCCTGCTGCCATCGAACATCTCCTGTTCCCAGTGGTACACGTCGAAGATGACACCACTGAAGACCTTCTTCGCGTGCTCGGGGATGGGCTGCTCGGATGGCGGACGGGGAATGTGCATGGATTACTTGCCCGTGAGGAGATCGAGATCTGTTTCCAGGTTCTCGAAGCTGCGTGCTACGACGGATTTCGCGTCGAGGACGGCCTTCGCATAGAAATCAGGCCCGAGGGCCTCGAGGAAGAAGTCCAATACTTCGCCCGCGGCGATCACGCCGATGTCCTCGTCCCTCTCGGTCTTGAAATACGTGATGATCTCGTTAACCAGCATCCGGCGTCTTTCTTCGGACAGTACATCCCATTTGCGCTTGGCTTTGTCCATCAGGATTGAAAGGCTACCGAGCAAAATGCGCTCGGGGGGACATTTGGCGAGGAAAAGGAGAAGCAAGTGGAGACTGGAGAAATCCGGTATGCCGGATTTCGGAGGTCGAAGCTTGGCTTCGACACTGGAGCGGGTAACGGGAGTCGAACCCGTCTCTCAGCCTTGGGAAGGCCGCATAATACCGATATACTATACCCGCTCGTCAGGATCGGACTTTCGCTTGCGTAGCCGGCAAAGCCGACCACTTCAGCTATCGTCCGTCCTTCCTCTTCCTCGAAAAATCTTTGGGGATTTTTCTCGGGCTTAGGAACCAGGCGGAAGTGTATCGCCTTCGCGCCGTTTATCAAGGGACTCCGCTGCGGCGCGAACTTCGGCTTTTTCCATGCGACCGCATCCTGTACACTTCGGCGCGTTCTGGTTCATCATTGAAAATGAAGCTTATTACCCTTGGTACAGGTTCGGCGGTTCATGGTTCGAAACGGATAACCACTTCGTCTCTCGTAGTAACGAAAGGACAGCTCATCCTCGTCGACTGCGGTCCGGGAACTAGTTATAGACTCTCACAAGCCGGTTGGAAGACTTCCGATCTAGGCATGATCCTCATCACGCATCTCCATGCAGATCATTGCTTGGAATTGCCCCACCTTCTGCTTTCTAGAATCCTCGAGGGCAATCTCGAAATGCCTGAGATTTATGGTCCTCCAGGAATCAAGGAATACTGTTCCACCCTGTTTGATACGATTTTCCCCTATATTCCCAACGCTTCGGAACAGCGAAAAGCGAAATTCGAATTGAAGATTCACGAAAGGGATTCGGGCTCGTTCCCGGGGAATGTGGACCTGGAGATCACGTGCATGCAGGTTTTGCATCCCATTCCGACCATCGCCTATCGCATCAGCACTTCGGAGGGCTCCATGGTATTCAGCGGAGATACCGAACCTTGCGAAGCGTTAGCAGACTTTTCGAAGAAAGCGGATATTTTGGTGCATGAATGTTTTTGGCCAGATCGGTTCGGTCACGCCCCCCTTCATACGATTCCGTCAGAGTTGGCGCCAATTGCTGGAAGGTCAGAAGTAAGGCATCTCGTTCTCCACCACCTCAATCCCAAGATAGATGGCTTGGAGCAAGACATGATTGATAGCATTGCCAAGAATTTCACGGGCAGAGTGACAGTAGCTGAAGACCTGATGGAATTCGAAATCTAAACTTCTTTCCCTAACCCCCCATATTCCCGCCATGACCATCGCGATCAAGCCCACGCTGAAGATCTCCACCGCCTCCAAGCTGCCTTCCGACAAGAACGTGGCAGTGGTACGCATCACCGAAGAAGACCATAGCTTGACCTACCTGACGGCCAAGGGGCAGCACGAGATCCGCATGGGCGTAGGCAAGCGTAAGGACATGAACCGGAGGAAGCTCATCACTCTGGTACGTGATATCGTCAACAGCGCCAAGGCACACAAGGCCAAGAAGGTCGCCGTAGTCCTCGACGATCTCCTCTTCCCCAATGTGAAAGCCAGCCACAAGGACATCGCGGAGCTCGTAGCCACGAACATGGAGATGGCCAACTACGCCTACGACACGCACAAGGCGATGCCGAAGGAGGGACGCGGGCACGTATCCGAAGCGATCATCGTGACCAGTGAGGGCGCCGCGAAGCAGGGCCTCGCCCGTGGGCAGACCATCGGTCAGTACGTGAACCTGTGCCGCGACATTTCCAATACCCCCGCCCACAGCCTGCCTCCCATGAAGGCCGCCGAAACGGCCAAGCGGCTGGCGAAGGGAACGAAGGTCAAGATCGCGGTCATGGGCGAGAAGGAGCTGGAACGGAAGGGCTTCGGCGGGGTCACCGCCATCGGGCAGGGGGCCAAGAGCGAATCGGCGTTCATCGTGATGGAGTACTGGGGCGGGAAGAAGTCGGAGAAACCCATCGTGGTCTGCGGCAAGGGCGTCGTGTTCGACTCCGGGGGACTCAACATCAAGCCCGGCGTGCACATGAACGAGATGCACATGGACAAGACCGGGGCGGGCGCCACCATCGCGACCATCCTGCTATCCGAGAAGCTGGGCATCAAGCGCAACATCATCAGCATCACGCCGTTCGTGGAGAACATGCCCGGCGGCAACAGTATCCGGCCAGGCGATATCATCCGCACCCTGTCGGGCAAGACGGTGCAGATCGACAACACGGATGCAGAAGGCCGCGTGATCCTGTCCGACGCCATCACGTATGCGAAGCGCTACAAGCCCGCGCTGCTGGTCGACGTGGCGACGCTCACGGGCCACATGATGGTGGCACTGGGGCTACACCTCTCAGGATTGTTCTGCCGGGATGAGAAGATGGCCTGGGAGTTCACCGAAATGGCCAACGAAGCGGGCGACTATATGTGGCCCATGCCACTGTGGGACGTGTACGAGCCGGAGATCAAGGGGGCGTACGCCGACATCACCAACAGCAGCCCCAACCGCTACGGCGGATCGGCAGAAGCCGCTATGTTCCTCTACCAATTCGCCAAGGACCTGGACTGCCCCTGGGTGCACCTGGACATCGCGGGACGCATGGTCTCGACCACTTCCGACCACCTCGCCAAAGGCAGCCCCGGAGACCCGGTGCGCTTCCTGCTCAAGATCGTGGAGGAATGGGAATAAAGGTTACCGGATCTTGTTCGGACCTTTTCTGTGATTTGAGCGATAAGCTTTAGTGGCTTGGGCTCTGTCTATTGGCAATCCTCGCCGATTGATTGGGTAAAATGCCCCCATCACCCATCGGCGGTACATCTCGATTTCGTTTCTACTATAACTAGAGAGATCGGCTCCATTCTCTTTGAGACATTCATCGATCTTTTTCATCGTTTCCACTTGGGCGGCATTTATCTCTTCGGGAGGCAGATCCTCCCCGAATATGAGTTGCTGAAGGGCCTCAGCTTGGTCTTTCTTCTCATCATTCATTGCCAATCGTAGGATCACATCCCGCGCTTCCCCCAATGCCTTTGTCAACTTGCCCAACTCCTTCTCCTGACCACGCCACTGCTCCGCGCTCGCTTGTAAGGCATCCACCGGTGCACGCTGGATCTTTTTCCCCTTCTTGCCCTTCAAGGATCGTAACACATCCTGTGCCTTCGTTACGGCTTGGGCTGCCCGTGCGACTTCTCCTTGCGCAGTATCAAGCCTTTCACGTTCCAGATAAGCTCTTTTTAAAATGCCGACTTCTTTCGTAGAAAGGCCTTGGACCAATTCTCCGAAGGGATGCACCTCCTTTTCGGGGAGTTCTTCCCAATCCACATCCGGTTCACCGGTTAGGACTGCAGGCGGTATAGGGTGTTTGCTCATGCCGTGGTGGTTAATGGTTCATGAAAGTATACCTGAAATTCGCCGTTTCCGCTTCCGATTTTGGCGTTTTCCGCATACTATCGATCCATGTTTACCACCCTCCTGCGGCTCTCCTACGTAGCGCTGTCAGCCAACAAGGTCCGCACGCTGCTGACCACCGTCGGCATCATCATCGGCGTAGCCACCGTGATCCTCGTGATCTCGCTGGGAGAAGGGGCCCGGGGATTCATATTGGGACAACTGGGCAATATCGCTCCCGAGACGCTACAGGTAGAGGTCCAGGTCCCCTCGCGCGGCAGCAAGATGGAGCGTGCCACGCAGTCGGGCAACGCGCTGGCCACCGGGGTACAGATCACGACCATGAAGGTGAAGGACGTGGATGACATCCGCCAGCTGCCCAACGTTGAGGATGCCTACGCCTACGCGTTCGGCCAGGAAAAGGTCGTGAGTTTCCGCGATTCGAAGACGACGAACATCTACGCGGTGGAGCCGAGCTACCTGTCGGTCGAGAAAAAGGCGATCGGAGAAGGAAGGTTCTTCACGAAATCCGAAAACGAGAATGACGCCAAGGTCGCGGTCCTCGGTCCGGAGATCAAGCGTATCCTGTTCGGCGACCAGAACGCGGTGGGCCAGACGGTGAAGATCAGGCAGCAGAACTTCACCGTGGTGGGGGTGATGGAGGCGCTCGGCAGCCAGGGGTTCATCAGCTTCGACGAGTTCATCTACATCCCGCTGCAGACGGGCATGCGCCAGCTGCTCGGCATTGATTATATTCGCAATTTCGTGGTGCAGGTGCGTGATAAAGCCAGGATAACCTCCACCATCTACGAGATGGAGGGGATCTTGCGTCGCAACCACGGCATCCGCGATCCTGCAAAGGATGATTTCGCCGTCTCCACTCCTGACGAAGCGCTCTCCATCGTGGGAACGGTCACGGGCGGCATCAGCCTGCTCCTGCTCTCCATCGCGGCAATATCCCTGCTGGTCGGTGGCATCGGGATCATGAACGTGATGTACGTGACCGTGACGGAGCGGACGAAGGAAATAGGGCTCAAGAAAGCGATCGGTGCACCCCCTAACACCATCCTGGCCCAATTCCTGATGGAGGCCGTGATCATCACCGTCTTCGGCGGTCTCATCGGGATCGCAATCGGCGTGTTCCTGTCCTACATGATCACGGTCATCGCCCAGGCGCTCGACGTCGCGTTCGTCTTCACCGTCCCGCCCAGCGCCATCCTGATCGCGTTCGGCGTTTCCACCGCCTTCGGCCTCATCTTCGGCTATGCCCCAGCTCGTCGGGCTGCGGGAATGAACCCCATCGAGGCGCTGAGGTATGAGTAGGTGCTCGGTTAACGATGAGCCTCGGAAGAGAACTCCATGTCGACACTGAAGGTCCGAGGATCGATCCGTCTCCATGTAAGCACTTTGCTTTTGCGGGGCTTCTTTGCCTGCTTGGGATCATTGTAACCATCCTGCGCCTTCGACATCGCACCATCCGGGACCTCAGTCAGCTCAGGGAACTCTATGCGAAGCGTTACGGTGAATCTTTCGGGCTTTTTAGTATCCTGCATCGCCGCTGGGGGCGTTTTCATCTCCTCTGTGATCTTCTGTATTAATTCAGCCGCCAGCCGATTATCCATCGATTCTTTCGTTGCCGGAGACAAGGCCCTTCTACACGCTGCGAGAAACGAAAGTACCACTGAGGAAACCAACAAGGTTATGCCTTTGGTGGCGTCTCGCCTCCCGATCTTGTTAGGCTCTGGTGAATGTTCGATCATTGTGATTCGTGGCATGTGCTTTTCCCTAATGATTCCAACGCAGTGGATATTCTTATCTACCCTTCCTTAGTGATCACTGGAGCCGGCTGGCTTACCAGCGCGGACAACTGATCATAATTCTTAAGGGGAAGAATCCCCGAAAGCAACTTGTTGATATTAATGACGTTGGACCGAATCGCTCGGAGGATGGCTACGAGGTGCGGAGGAGGCGTAGGCACAGGTATGGACATTATTCCGACCACGATTTTGTTGTAGTATCGAAAGAGTTCCTCCCTGGATTGGGTCACTTCTTCCTTCCAGGAATCAAAATATACGGGATAAAGATCATCGTAATACTGGGCAAACAGTGAACGGACGACCGATTCACGAATCTTAGGTGACACGTCCCGGCCGATCGCTTCTATGGCATCCTTCACCCGTTCCACGTGCAGAGGTAAATGTGATGTACCTCCCTCGATGTCTACCCTACGATTTGACAGTTTAGTAAGCCATATATCTAAGTCGTTCCACTGTCCCCAATCTGCCAAGCGCTCACTTATGGCATCCTGGAGATCGCGTGCTCTTTTGACATCATCGCCAAACGTACGGAAGAAGGAGGTCTGGTCACCCTCCTGGGCGGACATCGGAATACGGAAGAAGGGGAAAGGCTTCTTGGCAAGATCTTGCCATAGGATCTCGGGTAACGGGATCCGCCTTTCGATGACTGTTGGTTGGGATTCCCGATCCAGCTCCGATGCACCATCAGGCCCTAGTTCCAATCGCACTCTCACATGATCTGCTGCGCGTGCAAAGCCAAACTCGACCAAGGTGCCATCGGGAAGGAGCGCGATTGGGGATCCGATTTCATTACTGCCATTCGGCGTGCGAACGTACCTATCCAGCAGATTGGCGAGCCTTGCCTGCCAGCGGCGGAGGTCATTCCTAGCATGCCCCAATATCCTGCCGTTTCTCTCGGCCTTTCCTTTTCGGCTTATCGCCGCCTGGACTCCACGATCTTCGAGGATCCGGGCTATTTTCCCCAGGATCATTTCCATAGCCATTACGGTATCCGCCGAAAGGCCTACCGCTTCACGCGCCCTTCGCGCGAGGGGAACGCCGATGTTGTACGGAAATGGGAGCCCCTTTTCCCTATCCTGGGGGCCGTTCGGAGGTGGCATTAGTTGGGATTTGACCATCCCACTATCCTACCATTCATCAGGTACGCGCACCAGCTCAGCGCCAGGGCATCGGCGGCATCGTCGGGTTTGGGAGGAGACTTTAACGAAAAGATCTTCTGCACCATGGTCTGGATCTGGATCTTGTCCGCGCGGCCATCCCCCGTGGCCATGTTCTTCACCTGAAGGGGGCTGAGCTCGACGATCGGGACGTCGTGCTCGCGCAGGGTCAGCATGATGACACCACGGGCCTGTGCCACGTCCATGGCGGTCTTCTTGTTGGTTTCGAACAGGATCGTCTCCACCGCGGCGGAGGCCGGACGGTAGCGCAGGAGGATTTCGGACAGGTCGTCCTTGATCATCTTTAGCCGATCGGCGAAGGGCATCCCGGCGGGAGTGGTGAGGCAGCCGTAATCGAGTGGCCGCACGGAGTCGACCACTTCCTCGATGACCGCGTAGCCGATCGTCGCTAATCCGGGATCGATACCGAGGAATTTCATGGATTACAGTAATTCAGGCCGAGCCTTCATCCCCTCCGAGCCTAGGAATTTCTTGATGTCCTGACTGGCTTCCTTCGTCGTAACGAGCAGCACGTCACCCGTGTCGACAACGACGACATTCTCCAGCCCGATGCAGGCGATCATTCGTCCGTTGCCATAGACGATCGAGTTTTTCGTATCGTGGGTTAATACATTGCTTCCTTCGAGTACGTTACCATCGGCGTCCTTCGGCAGCACTTCCCAGAGCGACTTGAAGTGGCCGACGTCGCTCCAGCCGAGGTGGTCCATGGGCAGGACGTAGATATCCTGGGTCTTCTCCACGATGCCATAGTCGATCGACGTCGCCTGGACGGTGGGATAGACCTTTTCCAGAATGGCGGACTCTTCGGCAGTGCCGAAGGGTAAGGCGGAAAGCGAGGCGAAAAGTTCCGGGAGTAGGCGCTCGTAGAGGCCCAGGATCGTATCGATGCGGAAGAAAAAGATGCCCGCGTTCCACAGGTAGCGGAAGGATGCCACGTACTTCTTCGCCGTTTCCTCGTCGGGCTTCTCGCGGAATCCCGCCACGCGGTAGACGTCGAGTCCCGCCTCGTCATCGTGCGATTCCTTGTCTCCCATCTCGATGTAACCATACCCTGTCTCGGCATAGGTGGGGCGCAGGCCCATCTGTACGATCGCCCCAGGATGCCCCATGGCGATGCGCTCCGCCGCGGCAGCCCCGCGGGCGAACAGGTCGGTATCGGTGATCATGTGGTCGGACGCGAACATGCCTACCACCACGTCCTCGCGGCCCAGGGATTGGCGGATCTTCAGGACCGAGAGCAGGATCGCTGCCGCATTATCCCGCTTGCAGGGCTCGAGGATGAGCCTATCGTCGGAGACCGAAAGCTGGTCCTGGACCAGGGGAGCGAAATGCGTGGCGGTCGAGACGAACAGGTTTTTGCTCTCCACGTTCGGGAGTGCCGACAACCTCTCCGCCGTCACTTGGAGGAGGGACTTGTTGCCGGTGAGGCGCTGGAACTGCTTGGGGAATTTCTCGCGGGACAGGGGCCAGAGGCGGGTACCTCCCCCGCCGGCCATGATGAGGGGAATCATGAAGGGAATGACAAATTTCTAATGACTAATGACAAATCGGAAATTCAATTCCTGGATTCTAAATTCCGTATTCTGAATTCCGGTTATCAGGCAGGAATGGGATCGGTCGTATCGGGCGGGCGGCGCGCTGAGAAGACGATCACCACGATCGCGAGGAACACGAGGCTAAAGCTGAAGGGAGGCAAGGGGTAGCCGATCGTGGAAGCGACCGTCTGGGCGATGAGCGGATACGTCAGGGCATAGAACCCGAAGCGGTAGGCAGTAGCGTAGTCCATGGCCCGCTTATAGCCCCGGGCGATGAGCAGCGTGATTAGGCTCACGATGGCAAGGTAGGCCATGAGGTACACCGACCAGAACAGGGCACCCACGAGGGGAACAAGGAAGAGAAGCAGGAGGGAAAGGACCCAGAAAAAGGCGGGGATGTAGCGCGTTGCCGAAGACACCCGATCCATCCCACGTTCGAAGGCCACCTGATCAATAACCAGATTATCGGCCTGGTCCAAAGGCAGGACCTGGAGGCTCCGTCCTCCCGAACGCGGCATGATGATGGACTTCTCGGTTACCAGGACCATGGTGCGGTACGAGGCATAGGTCTCCACGGTCCCGGCCGGATCGATGGTGAGCAGATGCTGCGGTCCGTCGACATCATCCATTGCGATGCCCAGGTCGAAATGGATCGGTCCGGGTTGGTTCATCGACAGTTTGCCGTCCTGGATGGTGGTCACGAGTCCGGGCGGGTACGAGGCCCTGGCCCGTTGGATGACTTCGGGAGCCTGCCGGATGACTTCCCGGGAGGTGAAGTAGAGCGTCGGCGCCCAGTAGGCGACGAAGAAGAACAGGCATAGGAGGGCCAAGACCCCATAGAGATACGACCACCCGGCGGCGAAGGAGCGGGCGGAGAGGTTCTCGTATTCGGAGGGCTTCGTCAGGACAGTCACGAGGGTGGGGACGAAGGCCATAGGGTCAGGAAAGGGAAGGAGTCGATTCGTCCGGCATTGTACGCGCCAAACTCCCGCGCGCGCAAGCGGCCTTGCTTGCCGAAATCGACACCGAACGATATGATCACCTCAATGGATCGGACATTCATCCGAGCCAGGAACACCTAACCGAAATCCTCATGCCACTCATTCCTACCGTCATCGAGAAGACCCACGAGGGAGAACGTGCCTATGACATCTACTCGCGACTCCTCAAGGACCGCATCGTGTTCGTCACGGGCGGCATCGAGGAACAAATGGCCGATATCGTGATCGCGCAGCTGCTGTTCCTGGAGCGGGAGGACCCGAAGAAGGACATCACCATGTATATCAACTCGCCAGGAGGCCACGTGACCGCCGGCATGGCGATCTACGACACGATGCAGCATGTCGCGCCCGACGTCTCGACCGTCTGCGTGGGCATGGCCATGAGCATGGGTTCGATCCTGTTGATGGGCGGAGCCAAGGGCAAGCGGTTCGCCCTGCCCAACGCCGAGATCCTGATCCACCAGCCACTGGGCGGAGTCGAGGGCCAGGCCACCGACATCCACATCCACGCGGAGCACATCATCCGAACGAAGGATAAGCTCAACCAGCTCATCGCCACCCACACGGGACAGAAGCTGGAGAAGGTGAAGAACGACACTGAGCGCGACTTTTTCATGACCGCAGCTGAAGGGGTGAAGTACGGCATCATCGACAAGGTCATCACGAAGGCAATCGCGAGTACGACAAAGTCGTGAGTAGCTCGTAACGTGCTTATTGAGGTAACGAATGGAGGAGATTGCCCGACGGGCCGGAATGGCGTACCATGCCCTCGGTTCGTATGCGCGTAATCCCATCCCCCATGCGCAATGTGCTTCGCCGTTCCACGCTCGCCATCCTGGGCATCCTGTCGCTCTCGCTATTCCCCGTGGTCGCCATGGCCCAGACCGCCACGCCCGCGTTTACCGACGCACAGCTGACGGCATTTTTCGACACGCTCACGCCCAGTTCGTTCTCCACGCTACCGGCAGCAGTCAGTGGGAAGGTATCGGTCAAGGCGGGGGAAGGACTCATCGTCGCTTTTCCGGCGGAAGGAGGACTGTCGTTCAATGCCGTGCTCTATACCGACGACCTCTACCTGCAGTGCGAACAGATCACAGAACTGGAGGGCATCACGAACGTGATCGTGGCCTGCCAGGCGATCAAGACCGGTAGTACGGACGTCACTATCACCGAGCTCCAGGCCAACAGCGAACCGAAGGCCCAGCCCTGGAAGAAGATTACCGTGGCTATCGCCAACAATCCTACGGTTTCCCCTACCCCCACCACCCCATCGCCTTTCCAAGATGTCCCCTCCTCCCACCGGCACCTAGACGCCATAACGGTCCTGAAGGATCTGGGCATCATCGGTGGATATAGTGACGGCACATTCCGCCCGGACATCACCATCAACCGCGCGGAGTTCACGAAGATCGTCTTCGCTGCGACGGGCGAAGCTACCGGCGGATCCGGCTGCTTCACAGATGTGAAGAATGAATGGTTCGCCCCGTATGTCTGCGCCGCCAAGCAGGCCGGTATCATCGGCGGCTATCCGGACGGGAGCTTTGGTCCGGGCAAGAGCATCAACTTCTCCGAAGCGGTCAAGATCGTCGTGCTCGCCTTCTCGGACCAGACCGCGGCGGACTTCCAGGTCGGCGCCGGGACCGCATGGTACGCTCCCTATCTGGCGTACGCTAACGACCATTACTATCTGACACTGGTGGACCACCTGATCACCACCCCGGGAGTGCCCGTGACGCGCGGACAGGTCGCCCAGCTTATCGCCAACCGCATGCCATGAGCGATTGGCAACAAGCGATCACCATCGTATCGGTGAACGTGTTCGTTTTCCATGACGGGAAGCTCCTGTTGGGCAAGCGCAAGGGTGGCCAGGCAGCGGGAGAATGGGGCACGCCCTCCGGACGGCTGGAGCATATGGAGGGTATCGAAGCTTGTGCCCGTCGAGAGCTGATGGAGGAATGCGGGATCGAGGTTGGAGAGTTGCACTTCTCATCCGTGGCCAACGTGACCGCCTATCCTCCGCGCCATGTCGTCCTACTGACGTTCGTGACCGAGTGGAAATCGGGTGAGGTGGTAAACAAGGAGCCCGAGAAATGCGAGGAACTGGGCTGGTTCGATGTAGACCACCTGCCCGAGCCCATGACCGACGGCATGCGCAAGTCGATCGAAGCCTACCGCACGGGAAAACCCTTCTTCGACGCACCATGACCGACTTCCTCCCGACCTATTACGCTGGCGCCGTCCTCTCCTTCGCGCCGGATCTCATCGGGCTACAGCTACGCGATACGAAGGAAGGGATTCTACAGCCAGGCAAAGCGGCATTCTTCGGCGGGGCGGACGAACCGGAAGATGGCAATGACCCGTTTCGCACAGTGCGTCGGGAACTCATGGAGGAGCTCGGTCTGGCCGTGCCTCTGGTCCGGCTGCACTACGTGAACGAGTACCATGTGGACGATCCAGCCCATGGCGTTCCGGTGAAACATGCCTTCGTGGCAGAAGTTCCGAAGATCGACCTCATGAAGATCAAGCCTGTCGAGGGGCACCTGCTGCTCGTTTCGCTTCCGTTCGACGCTTCCACCCTGCCGCTCACCGAGGTGGCGAAAAGCTACCTCGCCGACGCGTTGCCGGCTATACTGTCGCTCAACCGATAACCATTAAACCCATGGCCAAGTTCCTGGTCGAAGGAGGCGTCCCTTTGCATGGCAGCGTGAAGATCAGCGGCTCCAAGAACGCCGCGCTACCCCTCCTCTGCGCGGCGCTGCTAACGCAAGAGAAGGTCACCCTGACGAACGTCCCCGACATCGCGGACATCCACACACTGATCGAGATCTTCGGCTCCCTGGGGATCAAGGCCGCCTACACCGCGAAAAACACCGTCTCGGTAGAGGCGAAGAAGGTCTCCTCGACAACGGTGACCCACGAACGCGCCATGAAGATGCGCGGCAGCATCCTGATGTTCGGCCCGCTTCTGGGACGGTTCGGGAGCGTCAAGCTGCCCTATCCGGGAGGATGCGTCATCGGTAAGCGTCCCGTGGACAGCCACCTGCACGCCATGCACAAACTCGGGGCCGAAGCGGGCGTAAGCGGGGAGAGTATCGTGGCGAAGGGGAAGCTCAAGGGTGCCGCGTTCGCGATGTCAGAAATGTCCGTCACGGCCACGGAAAACGCCATCCTCGCGGCAGTATTGGCGAATGGCAAAAGCGAGATTCGCATGGCCGCCATGGAGCCACATATCGCCAACCTGTGCGAGCTGCTCGTCGCGATGGGGGCACGGATCGAAGGCATCGGAACCCCGACCATCCGCATCACCGGGGTAAAGAAGCTGCATGGCACGACGCATGCCGTCACACCGGACTACCTGGAGGCCGCGACGTTCCTGGTGGCAGGCATCGTGACCCGAGGTCAGGTGCGCGCGGAGAATGTCGTCCCTGAGCACCTCGACGCATTCCTAGGGAAGCTCGACGAGATCGGCGTGAACTACGAGGTGGGGAAGAACTGGATCGAGGTGCGCCCGACGAAGAAGTTCACTCCCCCATCGCGCACCGAGGCCCGCCCTCACCCCGGATTCGCCACGGACATCATGGCGCCCTTCACCGTGCTGCTGTCGCAGTGCAACGGGGTAAGCAAAATATTTGAAACGCTGTCCGAGGGACGGCTCAACTACCTGTTCGAAATGGAGAAGATGGGCGCGAAGGTGGGGGTCCTCAATCCCCACCGGGCGCTGATCGTCGGCCCGTGCA
>CAYOUH010000013.1:0-5005 GCA_964407085.1 uncultured Candidatus Peribacteria bacterium
GGGGAAAGAAACCAATTTTACTTTCTTTCCGGCTTTTCGTAGCGCTTTCTCGAGCAATTCCGACTGGGTTGCCTTGCCACTGCCGTCGGTGCCTTCGATGACTATTAATTTTCCGGCGGACATGGCCAGTGAAAGGGATTATTTCGCTTGGGATTCTAGCGGTTTTCATGATAGAATAAAGGGAATACTTCGAAGAGAAAACCAACACGCGTGGAAGAAATCAAAAAGATGGCGGTTCCAGTATCGAAATCGCCCGAAAAACCAACGGATAACAAAGTGCTGTTCTCGCAGGACGCCATCGAGATCATCGACATGATGTTCCACGATGCGATAACGATGAACGCGTCGGATATCCACATGGAGCCGCAGGAAGAAGTCATCGCGATCCGCTTCCGCGTGGACGGCCAGTTTGCCCCGTATCGTCAGGCGGGCGCGGGACTCAAGCAGCAGTTGGTGACTCGTATCAAGATTCTGGCGGGACTCAAGATCGACGAGAACCGGTTGCCGCAGGACGGTAAGGCCAGCTACGTGTTCGGAAAGGAAAAGATCGACCTGCGCGTCTCCGTCTTGCCGGTGATCTACGGTGAGAAGGTGGTTATCCGTATCCTGCGCAAGGACCTGGCCGTGATCACACTGGATGGCTTGGGGATCCTGGGTAGCGGACTGGGGAAGATCGAACAGTCACTCAAGCGCACGTTCGGGATCATTCTCTCCACGGGTCCGACCGGTTCGGGTAAATCCACGTCGCTCTACGCCCTGCTGCAGAAGTTCTCGCCAGAAACGGTGAATATCTCGACCCTGGAAGATCCGGTGGAATACACGATCAAGGGCGTCAACCAAAGCCAGGTCAATCCGGACATCGGATTCGATTTCTCGGAGGGCTTGCGATCGCTCGTCCGGCAAGACCCCGATATCATCATGGTGGGGGAAATCCGCGACAAGAAGACCGCCCAGTTGGCCATCGAATCGGCGCTCACGGGCCACCTCGTGTTCTCGACACTGCATACCAACGATGCCTCCACCAGCGTCCAGCGCCTCACGGACATGGGCGTGGAAGCGTTCCTGATCAGCTCGGCCGTGCGGCTCATCATCGCGCAGCGCCTCGTGCGCCGCATCTGTACCAACTGCCGCATCCCCTACCGCTTGGGCGAGGACCTGCTGGAAAAGGTGCAGTCAGAGATTGGGTCATTGATCGAGGAGGACATCACTGCCATCGATTTCTACCGGCCATCGGCGTGCAGCGAATGCAACAACCTTGGCTACAAAGGTCGTGTCGGGATATTCGAAGTACTGGAGTTCTCGCCTGCCATCCAGGCCATGACGCTGCGCCGGCACGTGGATAGCAACCAAATCAAAAAGCTGGCGATCGAGGAAGGCATGACGACCCTCATCCAGGATGGCCTGATCAAGGCCGCCCTGGGAATGACGAGCATCGAGGAAGTGTACCGCGTCGCCGGCTAAGCGTCTCACCAATGCCCCGTTCCAAACCCAAACCATCGCAGGTACTGAGGCAGCAGATCGAGACCATGCTCACCGAGGGGAGATATGGCGACGTCATCACGCTGTGTGCCCGTGCCGTGGAGTCCTCGGCGGATTTGACGGCACGCGAGGAATTCCTGGAGTACGCGCACCGGGCAAACGACCTAATGGCAGAGCGCAGCGTGGAACAGCGCCTCGGCAAAACCTTGCTTACGCTCAAAACCGCTCGCAAGCGTTCCGTCGGCGGTGCGGTGGAAGAGGTGAAGGAACTGATCAAGGAGCGCAAATACGAGGAGGCCGAGAAGGGCGCCGAAGAAATCCTACGCATCGATCCCGAGAACTGGCGCGCGCGCCAGCTGCTCTCCCGTGCTCGTAAGGCGGAGGCCATTTCCGCCCACAAAGAGCAGATGTGGAGCAAGAGCCTAGGTGAGTCGAAAAAAGCCGTCGAGCAGCGTCAGAGCGGTGGTGGTACACAGTCCGTTCCGGCTACACTGATAGAGCGGGCCAAGGCCCTGGTGGCAGGATGGTTCCATCGAGGTGAGCGCGAAGTCCACGTGGGTGACTCGGCACCACTCAAGCGCAGGATTCGGGCCAAAAGCCTAGAACTCATCAACCGTATCCGCGCGGGAATCACCACGCTGCGCACGCGATTCACCGAAACGGCGTACGAGCGCTTGCGCCGCAAGAGCCAAGGAGTGTTGGCTGGCACGGAAGATAACGCGTTCGCCGCCAAGCTGCACAAGGACCTCGCCCCGCGTATCACGGAATACACCCTGCCGGGATTCGAGGTATGGGGCGAGATCATCGAGGCCGACGCGATCGGTGGTGACGCCTTCAACTTCATCCAGCGTGATCCCGACAATATCCTGTTCTACATCGCGGATGCATCGGGCCACGGAGTGAAGGCATCGTTGCTGGCCGCGCGCATCAATTACTACGTGGCGCGTCTGGTGGAGAACCGCGCGACATTGCACGACCTGGCGACGCAGCTCAACGATTCGGTGCGCAAGAGCAAGGGTAACGACGAATCGTTCGCGACGATGTTGCTGTTCAACTGGAACCTCCGTGCCAAGGTGCTCAGCTTCGTCGGCTGCGGGCATGAGCACTTCATCATCGTCCGATCGAAAAGCGGGGCGGTGGAACACTATCCCGCAGGAGGTATCGCCATCGGCATGACGGATGACATCGGGCCGCACTTGGAAGAACGGCAGGTGAAGATCGAGGATGGGGACGAACTGATCCTGTATAGCGACGGCGTGATCGAGGCGGCCATGAAGCATGGCAATTTCCGACCGTACGCGGCGGAACTACTCGGACTGCAAGCTTTCGAAGGCCTTATCGCCACGTCGTCCGGCGACGGCCGAGTCGTACGCGACCAGGTCAAGTCGATCCTCGAGAACATCGGGGCCAAGTCCTACCAGCGTGACGACGTGACGCTGCTCGTCCTGCGCCGTAAGACGGATCTCGACCTGGAATACGAGGCGGAGACGGCGAATCTCGAATCCGTCGACCTAGAGTCGCTCAAGAAGCTGGCCCGCAAGTTCAAGGGAGGCGGGCAGGAAGGGGGGAAAGGACAGGAGCGATTGGTGCAGTTGCTGCTGGAACTGGATAACCTCATGGCGCGGGGCGAATTCGCTATGGTGGTGATGAAGGCCATGCGGGCCATCCAGGAAGAGAAGCTCTACCATCCGCGATTCAATGACCTGATCACCCAGGCGAACAAGCTGCTGGCACAGGAACAGGAGAAGCACCGCAAGGAATTGGTCGCCTCAGCCATCACGGTGGCACGCGAGGAGATCCGGGCCGGAGAGTACCAGCGTGCCAAGATGACCCTGCTGCGCGTGGCCAACATGGATCCCAAGAACTACCGTATCGTGTACCTGCTGCGCAAGATCGAGACTTTCATCAAGAAGTTCGGCGATCGCAAGGCGATAAAGGTAAGCAAGACTCCCGCGTGGATGCAGGACGTCATGGACCGGCTCAATGACCTCGCGCAGCCCGTGCGGCGCAAGGACGTCCTGGCGTTCTTCGTACGGCTCTCGAGCCTGATCGGTGCCGGTATCCGCCTGAAGGAAGCGCTGCTGATCATCCTGAAGCAGTCGAAGCGCCACGGATTCCGCGCGATGCTGGCCATGATGATCGTAAACCTGGAGAAGGGTTTCCTGCTGTCCTACTCGATGATGAAGTACCGTCCCCTATTCTCCGCGCTGCAGATCAACCTGGTGAAGGCCGGAGAAGAGAGTGGAAATCTCGGAACCATCATGGAGGAGATCAGCCGCGACATGCAGGCCTCCAACGAGATGCGCCGAAAGATCACGGGTGCCATGGTGTATCCGGCGTTCATCATCGGGTTCTGTATCCTGCTCATTGTTGGCATGCTGATCTTCATCGTTCCGAAGTTGGCCGATGCCTATGCCGATGCCGGCCTGCAACTGCCGCTACCGACTCGCATGATGATCGCGAGCAGTGACTTCATCGTCGCGTACGGGCATTTCGTACTCATGGGACTGGTAGCCATCGGCGTGGGGCTGCATTTCTACCACCGGACGCTCTCCGGTAAGCTCGCCTTCGACCGCGTGATCCTCAAACTTCCCGTCCTCGGGCAGTTGGTGCGGGATCGCAACATCTACCTGTTCGGCAACAGCCTGGCGATGTTGGTGGACAGCGGCATCCTATTGCTCGCATCCCTCGGCATCTCGGCAGACGTGGCGGATAACCTGCTGTACAAGCGCGATATCATCCGCGTGCGCAATGAGATCACGAACGGCCGTTCATTCTCCACCGCTTTGGGTCTCGGCGCCGTCTCGGGCGCCGCGTTGATGAAGCGGGAGAACCCCTATTTCCCGTTGGAAGTAGCCCAGATGGTGCAGGTCGGTGAAACGACGGGCCAGATGAGCAAGATGCTGAAAAACGTGGCGCTCAGTTACCAGGCCCGCTTGCTGCAGTTCACCAAGGATTTCTCCACGCTCATCGAACCGGTCCTGATCGTCATGGTGGGTCTCATGGTCGGAGGCCTCATCCTGTCCATCATGCTTCCGTTCTTCCAGTTCGGAAAAGTCGTCCAAGGCCAATAACCCTTTCCCATCCGTATGGCAAGCAAGCTCCTTCTCAACGCGTTGAAAGCCAAGATCGTTTCGAACCCGTTTGCCGCCGCACCGGCTGCGGGGCAACAGGATGATTCCCCGGCAGGACAGGCGATGGGCGACTTCCACCTCACGCCCACTACCGGGATCGCCCCGGCTGGAGGAAGCGGTGCCTCGGGCGCCCCCCCGGCTTCCGATCCCGTTGCCGCTTCCCCCTCCCCCTCCCCCTCCCCCTCCATCACGCCAACGGTGCCCGCCGTTGATGCGGCCGTTTCTCCTTCCGCCCTGGCACCCGCTGAAGCCCTGGACCTGAAGGCCCTGGAACCCGCTGGCCCCGTGACCACTCCCGTTGCACAAGCTTCCTCAACCCCTCCAGCAATTGCCGTTCCCGAAGGAGGCATATCGCTGCAGAGCGTGCCTGCCGGAGCGGCTCCATCCCCTGC
>CAYOUH010000013.1:5015-12860 GCA_964407085.1 uncultured Candidatus Peribacteria bacterium
GAGGCGGTCGTGTTCCCGCAGTTGACATTGGAGACCGATCATGAGGCGGAGGATCTGGCCGCGAAGGTGAAAGTGCTGGAAGGGCAAAAAAGGAAACTCACGTTCAAGCGGTACCTCCCACGCGTGGCGGGATTTGCCGTCCTGGCCATGGCGAGCCTCTCGGGATTGGCATTCACTGGTGGAGGGATGCCAGCTGGAAGCGTACAAACGAATATCACCGGGCAGGAACAACCCTCCACGGTCGTGGCAGGAGGAAACGAACCGATCACTGCCATGCGGTATTTCATAGAAGTGTCCCGGGCATGCCCCATGGATCCGCCCGTAAGGTCCAAACTGCAGCAGGAACTCCGCGAGGAGACTAACGGCCTCACTGTCAACGAGGCCATCGCGTACTGGGTATTCGCCTGCGACCATGAGTTGGAAGCCTATGTTGACCGAGGCTTCGGGCCGTGGGCCGTCGAGCGTGGTGTCGTATCCCAGGAATCGGAAGTACTCCAACCTCTCACCCGCAGCGTGATGCAAAAGGTCTTCGCTACGAACGTTCCCTAGTTTTCCTTCCCGTCTCCCCTCCTTCCCATGGCTACGAACAAATCCTTCCTCGACCGGCGCAACCAACTCCTGCAAGTGATGGTGGACAACGGCGTGTCCGACTTGTTCCTCACTTTCGGCGCTGCCCCGGCCATCCGTCTGTATGGTGAGATCGTAACGCTCGAGGAGGGCATCGAACCCCTCGATGAGCCCACACTCAAGGGACTAGTCGACGCGATCCTCGAGACGGATGAGCGCCGCAAGCAGTTCAAGGACCACAAGGAAGTGGATTTCGCCTTCAGCTTCGACAAGGAACGCTTCCGCGTGAACGTCTTCCAGCAGCGTGGCCACCCTGCGGCTGCCCTGCGCTACCTGCCCTCACGTCTCTATACCCTGGAAGAACTCGGACTCCCGGCGGTATTCCGCGAGGCGACCGAGCGTGGGAGCGGGATCGTGCTCATTGCCGGGCCGACGGGCTCGGGCAAATCCACCTCGCTGGCGTCGCTCATCGACCATGTGAACGAGAACGAGAGACGGCATATCATCACCATCGAGGATCCGATCGAGTACATCCACCGGCACAAGAAGAGCATCGTCGAGCAGCGCGAGGTGGGGGTCGATACCGAGAGCTACGAGCGGGCACTCCTCTCGACGATGCGCGAAAGTCCCGACATCGTCATGGTCGGCGAGATGCGCGACTTGGATTCCATGCGCCATGCCCTGACCCTGGCAGAGACCGGTCACCTCATCTTCTCCACCATCCACGCTCGCTCCAGCGCATTGTGCGTGAGTAAGATCGTCGACAGCTTCCCCGCCGAGGAGCAGAGCCAGATCCGCCTGCAGCTGGCCGATTCCATCGTCGGTATCTTCTCCCAGCGGCTCATCCGCAACGTCGGGGGGAACGGCATGGTACTGGCTACCGAGACCATGGTGAGCACGAATGCTATCCGCAACCTGATCCGCGAGAACAAGACGCATCAGATCAATAGCTCGATCCAGGTGGGACTCCAGGATGGAATGCACCTGCTCGAAGACGACCTGGCACGCCTGATCCAGGAGGGTCGTATCCGGCGCGAGGACGCGATGAAGCAGGCCAACGACCCAGGCGTGCTCCTGAAGGTCGGGCACAGCGCGGCGGTGAAGTAACTTCGACACCCGAATGGAGCAGGATCTGTACTACGAGTTCGATGCGGAACGTGATCCCGAGGAAGGACTATTGGATGATCGCCTCCGTCTAGCGGTCGAAAGCCCGTTTGCTCTCGTGCGGAGTTCTTTCCAGGCCATTTATGCGCAGATCGACGAGGATGCCAGAATCAACGCGATAGGAACCCTTTTGTTTTGGGAATCGCGGCATGATAGGCCTATCTCAGCGGTCCAACCCTCTACTACTTCCCAGGTGGATGGCGGCACTGCTGTTGTTGAACCGGAGCCACACTGACCTCAGGCTTCCCGAGCTAATATTAGGAAGAAGGTGTTCGTACAACCACACATCTTGGCACAATTAAAGCTCCAAAGACCGGTCGACACCGGTTCGATGCTTCGTCCTACTGACGTTGTTCGTGAGAAGGCATGGCGAATCCTCACTATCGACCGGATATTGGCAGAAATGGGCTTCCTCCCCCGTCCTTTGGCTGCCTTCCAAAAAACCATCACCGATGCCGTGTCCAAGATCGAGGAGGTTATCGGTGAAGAACTCCGTTAAGAAGATGAGCTACATCGGATTTGGGAAAAACCTTCCCCTCTCCCGAAAGTCAGTTAGAGCCCCTTGCTCTCCAGCTCCACGACTTTTTCCTCAGGAGCGGCCATGGCAGAGGACTGGCACCCGCCGATGCAGCAGAGGAACTCGTTTTCGGTGAGGTCGATGATGGGTTCCCCGGCGGCGTTTTGGTTGAGGAATTCCTTGCCCGTCTTCACCTCGGCCAGGCAGCTCGTGCAGGCCCCGGCGCGGCAGGAATAGGGCAACTCCAGTCCGAGCTGCTCGCACATGTCGAGGATCGAGTGTCCTGCGGCCGTGGCAGCAGGAAGGCTCATGGCGCGTTCGGCATTGTTGGCGGTATTGACCAGCTTGATGTCCATGTTTTCTCCATTGGGCGCGATCGTCAGCACGTGCATGACGCCCGAGAGGTCCTTGATATTGATCTTCAGCATGGTGGATTGACGGAAAGGAACAATGGTGTGAGTTTAGCCAGGGGAAGGAGAAAGGCAAGGGACCCTACCTCTGCTTTCCTTTATTCGATGTAATAATTTTCAAAGTTAGGTATTTTCCGCATTGGGCTTAACTCATTATCATTGCCTATGAATAGCGGGGTTCCTATTGTGTGAGGTCTTTGTTTAGAACCCTCTTGAGAAATGAGTGTTTCCCTTCTTGCCCGAGCATGCGTGCTTAAGGGGTCATAAACTAGTACTAGCCTGCGCTTGAGTACGGATTTTGTTGTAGAGAAGGGGTTTCTTTGCTTAGGCAACGTATGCCAGTCCAACCATATCCCCCGTTTTTTCCTATCGCACAGAGCCATGTATTCGTTCCATATGCTGATCTCCTCTGGACTATCATAATCGTTTAACCCTTTCGAGTAGCGGAATATCCGTTTCGGACCATACTTGTACGTATCATTGGGACCCATTTTTAAAGATGCTAATTTTTCCTGTAGAGCTTGGGGTGTGATTTGTATCTGGCTGATGTCCATTGTGCGTAGCCAGGTTTGCAGAGGAAGACCGACTGTGGCCCAAAGTTTAACATCACTTAGTAGCTTGAAGAACATCGCGCTTACCTCTTTACGATGGAAATTCGTTGAAAAGTACTCAATCAGTAGCTTGGCCGCGTCCTCATCGCGAGCACAGAACAAGCCCGCCTCACGTGACGGCTTGTCAGGATCAATGTCCTGCCTGAACACATTAAGATTAAATCTCCCTACTCGGTATTTATTGTTCAAATGTTCGTAATATTTCTCATCTTTATGTGGTCTTTGAGTGTTGCTATCAGGCAGTATTTCATCAGTATCTTTATGCTTCCCCTCTTGAAAAAGTGACTGTGAAGGAAAAAGCCACCCATCCACGATGCAGACTGGTGTTTCCTCTAGCTTATCCACGGTTAATATCCTTTCGCGAAATAGAATACGTAAATCCATTCTGTGAACTGTTGCGTTTTCAGGAAGGATTATGCGTCTACCCAAATTAGGATATTCAATTAGTAGCGGCTCTTCCTTGTATGGAATTGCGCTTTCTTTTGACTTCAGTTCCTCCATAACCTTTTGAGACTATTTGATAATTGCATCGATCATCCTCACCACCTGCTGCGAGTAGCCCCACTCGTTGTCGTACCAGGCCATGAGCTTGAAGAAGCGCGGGTTGAGCTGGACGCAGGCGGTGGCATCATAAATGGCGGCGCGCGGGTCATGGATGAAGTCGCCCGAGACGACGGGCTCCTCGGTGTAGCCGAAGACATCCTTCAGGTATGTTTCACTGGCCTTCTTCATAGCGGCGTTTATCTCCACGAGGCTAGTATCGCGTGCGGGACGGAAGGTCAGGTCAACGACGGAGACGTCCAGGGTGGGGACGCGGAGCGATACCCCGGTAAGCTTTCCCTGGGTTTCGGGGATAACGAGCCCCACGGCTTTGGCGGCGCCGGTCGATGACGGGATCATGTTCATGGCGGCGGCACGGCCTCCGCGGAAGTCCTTCTTGCTGGGACCATCGACGAGCGCCTGGGTAGCGGTGTAGGAGTGCGCGGTCGTCATGAGGCCTTCTTCCAGGCCGATGCCCTCTTTCAGCAGCACGTGTACGAGAGGGGCAAGGCAGTTGGTGGTACAAGAAGCGTTCGAGATCAGCGTTTCCCCAGCGTACTTCTCATGGTTAACGCCATAGACGTAGGTGGGGACGTCCGCGTCACTGGGGGCGGTGATCAGCACCCTCTTGGCTCCGGCGGCCAGATGACCCTCAGCGTCGGCACGATGGGAGAACGCCCCGGTGGATTCGATGACCAGGTCGATGCCGAGATCCTTCCAGGGAAGCTCGGACGGGCGCACCTTCATGGCCAGGGTCTTGAACGAAACCCCCTCGCCGACCGCGATGGTAGAATCGTCGATCGCTCGCACGTCAGCGAGGTTGCCATGGGCCGTGTCATATTTGAGCAGGTAGGCCAAGTTTTCGGCCGGGACGAGGTCGTTGACCGCGACCACCTCGACCTGTCCATCCAGGAAGCGGCTCTCCAAAAGGGCACGGTAGACCAGCCGTCCGATGCGTCCGAAGCCGTTGATCGCGATGCGCGTTGCCATGGGGTGTGGGTATTGTGGATAATTCCTTCAGGCCCCTGAGGGCAATTGGTAATGCCTTAAATTGATTATCGTTCCTTTGTCGTCATATATTACTTCGAGCATATTCTCTGGTTGGAACGCTTGGGAAGGCCCTTCGAAGATGGTGTCACTTCCCAGGGTTATATGAAAAGTCCTACCGTCAGCCAGGGTTATAGAATTAATATTCCCTGCGGGAGCAATGAGTAGACCTATCTTCTGGCCATTAACTACTACACTTCCTTCGAGAGAAGAAAGTGCATCGTTTGGATCTAGCCATTTCCATTCTGCCAAGCCAAGGGCAATAGCTGTATCCCAAGCTTCCGACGGGCGTTTATCTTCATACCGAGGGAGATCCAGAGAATCAACCATAATTAAAGACTGAAAAGAAATATTCCTTCCAGTATACCAATTCCCTCCCTTTTCGCCCATTCTCAGGCTGTTTTTCCTCCTTCGAAGAGGGTTGCGTAGCGAGCCATGCTTTTTTCAGGGGAAAAGGTTCTGAGGACATAGTCCTTTTGCCGTTCGCCAAGTGTTTTCCGAGCTTCTCCATCTGCAATCAAGCGTTCTAGCGTGCTGAATGTGGCGAACTGATTGGCGGTATCGGCCAGAACCCAGGGTTCTTCCGCCTTCCTCTCGATCAGGCCGAACCATGGGGTGATGATGGTCGGGACCCCTTGGCTCATGGTCTCGATGGCGGCGAGGCCGAAGGTCTCGAGAGGGCTATTGGCCAGGAACAGCGCGATGTCCATGGAGGCGTAGACGGAAGGCATGTCCTCGGGCCTCTGGTGGGGCAGAAACGTTACGTTAGTTAGATTCTCTTTCGCAATGAACTCGCGAACCTCACCCTCCAAAGGACCTCCCCCGCAGATCAGGAAATGGAGGTTGTCGTATTTCGCGTTCAGGGTAGGAATGAGGGCTAGAAATTCGCGGATGCCTTTTTCCGGCTTCAGCCGAGAAGCCGTGCCGATGACGATCTTTCCCGGGAAAGAAACGGCCTTTTCCTTGGGTTGTTGCAAATAGAGCGGAGAAAGCGGATTCGGGATGGATATGACGTTCGAAAATCCGAGCTCGGTAAACTGGCGGGCGAGACCGGGTGAAACGGTCGCGACAGTAGCGTAGCGTGAGAGACGGCGGATGAGGCGGAAGAACGGGTTGTCCTTCATCCAGCGACGCCAATTCCCCTTCTCGTCTTTCAAGCTCTCATGCTCCCCCCACACAACCTTCATTCCTCGTCGATGGGCGAACCACGTGAAGAGGATCTTGTCGGTGAGGGAAAGGCAGTAGAGGGCCGTGTCGCTTGGGAGACTATGGATGAGAAGCCAACTTCGGATGAGGGAATATGGAAGGAGAAGTGTAAAAATGAAGATACTTCCCACGCTAACGGGAGATCTATGGAGGTAGGGTTTCTTCACCTCGAAGCCGTCCTTCTCCAAAAGTCCTGCCAAGGTTACGCATTGTCCCATGAACGATACTGTCATGCCGCGATCGCGCATGGCACGGGCCAACGAGTGCGTGAACGTTTCCGTTCCCCCCATCTCGGACGAGTACGGGAAGCGGGAGATAAGTAACTTTGGAATATTCATGCTTATTCCTTTCTGTACAGTCCTTGCAGAAGAAATAATGCTACGGTGTTTTCTCCACCTTGCTCGATAAAAGGGTCTAATATTGCGTGAAGATCTTCCCTTGAGAGAGTTTCATGGGATAAGACAGGCTTGTTGACCAGTTCCGTTACTAGTCTTTTAAAATAGCTCCTGGCCAATTGCAGTGCCAACCCAGGTCTGCTCGTGAGGGGTGAGGTTGATATCCTTTGTAATACTATTTCCTTCTCTGTATTGCGAAATGAACGTAAGACAGACTGCAGTGCCAACTGCTGTTGCTTACGGGGCATGGATACGATTCCTCCGATAATTCTTTCTAAGCGATTGGCTAATTCCTGCTGGAGTACCTTGTCCCTCCTTCCCTTTTCGTACATGGACAAAAGCTCATTATCACCGCTTTCCCGTAAGTCGCTTTCAGGCCAAACTTCTTGCATATTTAATATCTTTTCGTTAGGCCTGGTGCACCGAGCAGCATCTGGCTTATTTAAGCATTTCCGCCACCACCACTTCCGAATCCTGGTTCTCCACGAGTGCCTTGATGCGGCGGATGCCGGCAGAGCAGGCTTCTTCTTTCACGATCTTGAACTTACCTAGTTGTCCCGCATTTCGGACGTGGGGGCCGCCGCAGACCTCGCGGGAGAAGTCGCCCATGGAGTAGACTTTCAGCTTTTCGCCGAAGGTGGCGTACTTGGCCTCGAATAGCCCGATGGCGCCATCGGCCTTGGCTTCGTCTAGGGTCATGAGCTCGAAGTGGATGGGGATGTCCTTGGTGATCTGCTCGTTGACCAAGTCTTCCGCCGCCTGGATCTGCTCGGGAGTCATCTTCGCGCTGTGCGAGAAATCGAAGCGCATGCGCTCGGGCGTGATATTGCTTCCGCGCTGTTCGACGTGCTGGCCCAGGACCTTCCTTAATGCCGCCTGGAGGAGGTGGGTGGCGGTGTGGTAGCGGATACTGATGGCGCTGTGGTCGGCCAGGCCGCCCTTGAACTTCGTCTCCACTCCGGCGCGCGAGGTGTCCTGGTGCTTCTTCTTCTCCTCCTCGTAGCCGTCGCGGTCGATCATGAGCCCCCTCTCGCGGGCGATCTCCTCCGTGAGTTCGTAGGGGAAGCCGTAGGTCTGGAGCAGGTCGAAGGCCTTCTCTCCGCTGATCGTGGGTTGCCCGGCGAGACCCTCTACCATCTTGTCGAATTCGCGCAGACCTTGTTCCAGCGTACGACGGAACTTGGCTTCCTCGGCACTGAGTTGGTCGCGGATGGCCCCTTCCTTCGTGGCGAGTTCGGGGTAGTGTCCGGCGTATTCTCGGACCACCGCCGAGGCGATGTCGGCACAGAAATCGGTCGTGATTCCCAGCTGGTGGGCGGCACGGACGGAACGGCGGATGAGGCGGCGCGTGAAGTAGCCTTGGTCCTTGTTGTTCGGGTACGCTTCGT
>CAYOUH010000014.1:0-8453 GCA_964407085.1 uncultured Candidatus Peribacteria bacterium
AAATCCGGAAGAACATCACCACCTGGATGGCCCAGGCGGGCAAGGTATTGGACGTGGATCGGATCAAGGTCGTCTACAACCACGACTGGCTGGAAAAGCTCAATTTCGCCGACGTGACGAACCTGGCCATGCAGTTCACCGTGCAGCAGATGCTGCAGCGCGATATGTACCAGGACCGGTGGAAGAAGGAGCTCCCCATTTCGCTCCACGAGTTCATGTACCCTCTCATGCAGGGCTATGACTCCGTGGCACTCAAATCCGACGTCGAGCTCGGCGGCACGGATCAGCTGTTCAACCTGCTCGCCGGACGCCCGATCCAGAAGGCCTACGGCCTCCCGGAGCAAAACATCATCACCGTTCCGATCCTGGAAGGACTCGACGGCAAGGAGAAGATGAGCAAGAGCCTCGGCAACTACATAGCGCTGAGTGACAGTGCGGCGGATATGTACGGCAAGACCATGTCCATCCCCGATGCGCTCATCGGCAAGTACTTCGAGCTCGCCACCGAGGTGCCCATGGCCGAGATCAAGGCCCAGGTAAAGGCCATGAAGGAGGGCGAGAACCCGCGCAACGTGAAGATGAAGCTCGCCTACGAGCTCACGGCGCTGTACCACGGCGAGACCGCCGCCCACGGCGCGCAGGATGATTTCGTGAAGATGTTCCAGAAGGACGAGCTGCCGGAGAATATCCCCGACGTGACCGTAGACTCCCCAGCGTGGAAGCTGTTGGATCTGATCGAGGAACTCAAACTGGCCCCCAGCCGCTCCGACGCGCGCCGCATGATCGATGGGGGAGGGGTGAAGCTGGATAACGTGAAAGTAAGCAACCAGTTCGAGATGGTGGACGTCTCCACGCCCGTCATCCTCACTGTCGGCCGCAAGAAAGTCGTGCGGGTTTCACTGAAGAAATAGCTTCCCTTCCCGGTGAAAGCATCTACAATCCGGCCATCGGGGTGTGGCGCAGTTGGCTAGCGCGCCTGCTTTGGGAGCAGGAGGCCGTGGGTTCGAGTCCCGCCACCCCGACCAATCTAAGATCTTTATGCCAGCCTCTTAGGCATATTTGCGAAAGTAGTATAAAATAACTAGAAAACTTAAAAACATGGAAAGTCCGTACAGCATAGAGCATTCCAAGTTAGGCGGTCTGACCAAGAATCAAAGCCTCAAAGAACACATCGACTCGAGTGTGTTCGTCACGGGGTTACAATTGGTAGAAAAATGGAAAGGTAAGGAATTTACGCATGCGGCGGTTCAGAATACTCTTCGCAAAGACAAGGCTGAGATCTCGGTAAAGCCGGTCTTGGGACAGATGGATAAAAACGAGGTGATCGCTATGGCCATGTGGATTATCTTGGGTGAACTTTCATGGGAGAGGGCTGGCTTTTCTCCAGCCGTAGTTTCTAGAAAATTGATACATGAAATAATGCCGCAACTAACGGCTTTGGTCATTCCCGATTTTCCCAATTGGGAAGAAAAGCTCGAAACGCATGAAGTAATAAGTTGTCTTTCTTCGTTGATTGTAAAAATGTCGGTAGATTCTCTTAGCAAAGAGCAAAAGATGGCACTGATTACTGAACTTGGGAAAGAATACCAAGCAGGACATCCAAAAAATCGTCGTGGGCGAGGCGGGCACGGCGGTGGAGGTCAGCGATTGGGCATCAGAAGGCTATACGCAAGACCTGAATAAATTCGTCCTCCGCTTCAACCTCTCGATAAACGCCGCCAGTTCTTCGCGGCTTTTTATTTAGCCCCCACCCTCTCCCGGACGAGCTCCGCCCCGATGAGCTGCATGGGGACGCCGATACCAGGCACCGTATCGCCACCGACGAAGTAGAGGTTCTGCACCTTCTTCGACCGGTTCGACGGGCGCCACAGGGCCGTCTGCATGAGTGTGTGCGCCAGGCCCAGGCCCGTCCCGCGGTACGCATGGTAGCGCTGCTCGAAATCCCGGATGCAGAATACGCGGCGGTAGGTAATCCGCTCCGCCAGGTCAGGGATGCCGCACGTCTTGGCGACCGTCGCGATGGTTTTGGTGGCATAGTCCTCCAGGTCGCTCTCGCTCGTCTCGATGCCAGACGGGAAGGGGACGAGGATGAACAGGTTCTCATGTCCCTCGGGCGCTACGGTGGGATCCGTCTTGCTCGGGCAGCACAGGTAGATGGACGGGTCGCGCACGAAGCGCGGGCGGTCGAAGATGTCGGAGAAGTTCTGGTCCCAGTCCTGCGAGAAGATGAGCGTGTGGTGCAGCAGGGGAGGCAGGCTGCCCTTCACGCCGAGATACAGGATGAAGGCCGAGGGAGCCATGGTGCGCTTGTCCCAATACTTCTCGTCGTGTTCGCGTTGCCCGTCGGCGAGCAATTTCGTTTCCGTCCAGTGGCGGTCGGCGTTGCTGATCACGATGTCGGCGTCGATGCGTTCGCCCCCCGCGAGTTCGACGCCCGCCGCGCGACCGTTCTCCACGATGATCCGCGACACTTCAGCGTTCAGTCGGTGCTTCATGCCGTGCTTCGCGGCGATGGCGGCGATCGAGCGGGGGATTTCCCCCATGCCCCCCTGCGGGTAGAACACGCCCTGCCGGAAGTCAATATGCGTCATCATGCTGTAGATGCCCGGCGCGTTGTACGGCGAACTGCCGAGGAAGACCAGCGTGTACTCCAGCACCTTGATCAGGTCTTCGTTGCGGAAGTACGAGCGCAGGTACGCATCCACTTTTTGCGTCAGGGTCCGGAATGCCAACCAGGGCTCCTCGAAGAGCAGCTTCGGGTTCCAGAAATCGGAAAGACGATCGTAGTTGCGATACAGGAAATGGTCCATGGCCATGCGGTACATGCGGCTCGCCCGGTCCAGGAACTTCATGAACGGAGCGCGCATCCCCGGTTCGAAAGCCTCCAGGGTCGGCAGGTCCTTCGTGAGATCCCCGTGGATATCGATCATCCGGTCCTTGTCCTTGAAATAGATGCGGTAGGACGGGGACAGGCGTATGAGATCGAGATGGTCGGCGACCTTCTCATCCAGGAGGCCGAAGTAGCGCTCGAAAACCTCCGGCATCAGGTACCACGACGGACCCATATCGAAGCGGAAGCCATCGGCCTCAAACACGCTCATGCGCCCACCGAGCTGCTCGTTCTTCTCCAGGACCTCCACCTCGTACCCGTCATGGGCCAGGAGCGCCGCCGTGGCCAACCCGCCGATTCCCGAACCGACGATGAGGACTTTTTGAGGCATGCTTCGGGGTAAAAGAGCTGGTTCCTAAGGTCAAAAGATAGCGCGTTGTTCTCCAAGAGTCCAACGAAGCCTGGAAACAATGACGGCCCATCATGAAAAAACACCGGAAATATGGTAGAATCGATTTACAAACACTAACGCAATTCCATGGAAAAAGCCCCACTACCAGCCCAACCCCGCGAAGGGGCAAAAAGCCTCATCAGGTTCCTCGTGGGGTGGAACCAAGCCGCATTAGATGAGATAGCGAAAGGAGACCGGACAACCATTCTTCGCGCCCCGATTCAGACGATGGTAGATTCCCTCGGAGAAAGGCCAGATATCGGGTCAATGAGCGAATTATTTAGAATCGTCTTGGAATGGCTCGACAAGTATTCGGAATCATACGACGACATCGGAATGGAAAAGATTGGAATCACAATTAAATACCTGATCGAGGAACTCTCAAAGAAGGTCACCGTCTATAAGTCCCACCCAAAAATGGATATTGAGTGGCCTCTACCTAATGAGGCCTATCTAAAGATTCCCAATCAGGCCTATGAGGAACAATTGACCGGCAAACCCCTCGCCAAGCTTATCGCCATCGAGCTACAGGGGAAACTAAGTACCATTGTCAAAGATCCTGAGTCACGATTCGCACGTGAACTCGCGAAGCGCCTAAAGCAACTAGAGGAAGCTAGGTTATAGCTGCCGTGCGGCGATGAGCAGTTTTTTCCACGTTGGCGTACTAGCGCGCTTGGCATAGACGTCGTAGCCGTTTTCTTCGATGCGCGTGAGGATCGAAGCGTACAGGTGGCGGGAGATCCGCACCGCCCGCTGCCCGGCCTGGTCCAGCATCGGGATACCGATATCCGCCTGTCGGTAGTATTCCCGTGCCCGTTCGATCTGGAACCGCATGAAGTTCTGCCATCTGTCGTCGACCACGTGATTTTTGATATCCTCATCGGATAATCCGAAACGAGCCAGTTCGTCCTGCGGCATGTAGATGCGATCGCGCAGCTCGTAGTCCTCGCGGATGTCGCGCAGGAAGTTCGTGAGTTGAAACGCATTGCCGAGGGCCCGGGCATACTCCAGCGCCCCTGGTTGGAAGCCGATCACATGGCTCATCATCAGTCCCACGGCCTGGGCCGACCCCTCCATGTATGCGTCGAGTTCACCGAACGTCGCATAGCGCGCCTTCTCCGTATCCATCAGCATGGCGGACAGGAACGCTGCACTATATTCGAAAGGAATGGAGTACTGCTTGAACAACCACGCAGTCGAACGCAGGACGGGATCCTGCGACGTTCCACTCGCATACGCCGCCTGCCATGCCTCTTCCCAGCGCTGGAGTCGCTCCCGTGCCACGGACAGGTCGCGGCTATGGTCGGTATCCACGAATTCGTCCGGCACGCGCACGAAGGCGTAGAGGATCCACGTCGCCCGCCGCATCGCCATCGGAAAGAACCTCGTCGCCAGGTAATAATTCGTGGCGAAGTGTTTGGTCAGCGCGCGGCAATGTTCGATGTCCGTCTCGGAAGGAGGATTCATTTTGTTCGGTTTTTCAAACGGTCTATGAAACTGGCGATCTCCTCTCGTGCTTCGGGGGCGAGGAAATCCGCCGCAGTCAGGAGGGCCTTGCCCGCATCGTACCCCTCGCGGATGGCCCGCTCTCCCGCCTCCAGTGCCCCCGACGCTCGGAACGCCTCTCGAACGGTTGCGATATCGTCACCTTCCACGCGTGTACCCCGGAAACGCGTCAGCGTTTCGCGCTGCTGCTGCGTGCCGTGATCCGCGACATACTGGGTGAAAAACGTATGCTGCCCCTCAGCGATATCGTTCATCAGGACCTTGCCGACGTGCTTGGCGTCACCGACGATATCGAGGTAGTCATCCTGGATCTGGAACGCCAACCCCAACGGCGTACCGACCTCCCGTGCCAGTGCCATTCCTTCGTGGGAACCGGCGAACGCGGCCCCGAGGACGAGCGGATGCAGCATGCTGTAGTGGCCGGATTTGAGCAGCGATTTGCGCTCCACATGGGCCATGTCGGTGGTCATTCTGGTGCAGATATCCACGTCGATCATTTCCCCGATCACCACCGTTTCCAGCATCTCACGGTACGCTCCCCACACCGCCTTCCGGTCCATGCCCGCCAAATCGGCACCGTGCACGATATCCGCCGTCCAGAACAGGAGCAGGTCCCCGATGAGGATCGCCTGTCCATCGGCCACGTGCTCCAGATCACCCATGCGCGCATCGTGCTCCATGGTCTCCAGGACGAACCGCTGCGTCGTGGGCAGCCCGTGACGCGTCATTCCCCGATCGATGATATCGTCATGCACCAGGGCAAACAGGTGGAAGATTTCCAGGAAGACGCTTGTCCGCAGGAAATCTTCCTTGGCCTGTCCATGACACGCGGCGTAGAACGCGTTGGCCAGGTAGGGACGCGGGCACTTGCCTCCCAGCGAGAGGTCGACGGCGTGTCTGAGCCACGAGGTCAACAGGGGGTCATCTGCCAACTTGCGCAATCGTGCGGCGTTCTCAATTAAGGTAGCACTCAGATGGGGCAGAAATATTTCACGAAAGGCTTCGATAGTCATAGGGGATGAGAAGAAAAGAACGTTAGCGGAAGAGGAGGATAATGGTGATGCACCCTCCCACTATGGCGTTCAGGAGAGGAAACAAGCGATACAAGCGCATCAGAGATTGATCTTCTCGTCCGTATGACAACGCCATCAGGACCACATACATCACACCTGCCACCACCGACACCCACCCCAGGTACGGGAAGGATGCAACCGCCGAAATGATGTAAAGCAGGGCACACAGGACAATAGTCCTGTTCCCGCCCAGCTTTGTGGCGATAGTCGATAGACGCGCATCGGTATCGGCACGTATGTCCGGGACCGCGCTATACGCATGCATAGCTATGCACCATGCCAGAGCCGCTCCCACCACCACCCAGTCCGGGGAGACAACACTAGAAGCCAGGAGATATCCAAACACCCCCGTCGCCACATAGTGCCCAGCACTAAAGAGACTATCCCAGAATGGCCGAGCCTTGGCCCGTATCGGAGGGGCCGAGTAAAACACCGCACACCAAACAAAGAGTCCTAGAGTGTATACAGCCTGGATGGGGATAAAGGGGAGAGCCAGAACAAAGGGTAGATTCCAGAACAACACTCTCCTCAGTACATACGCGTGCTGCGAAGGCTCCAGGAGACCTTCATAGCCCTGTTTTTTAGGATTGAGTCTGTCTGTTTCATAATCGTACACGTCATTGACACCATAGATCAGGAGATTGGCCGGGAAAAGGAAATACAAGGCAAAGACCGTGAACACAACCAGGGTTGATGGGTCAAGGAAGGCACTCCCAGCCGCGACACCAACGACATACGTCGCCAGCTCATAATGCCAGAATCGTGGACGGGAAAGGCGGAGGAGAGAAGGGGATGGCACGCGGGTAGGCAAAGTGGAAACGATTGTGCCGCAAAGGGGCATCGGATACAATGCTTCGCACCGTATGGACCTTTTCGGCCTCGCCCACATCCAGCAGGGTTTCGAGCGCGATCTCGCCTCCGGGCGGGTCAAACACGCGTACCTGTTCGTCGGGCCCGAGCACGTGGGCAAGACGTCGCTGGTGACCTGGATGGCGCAGAAGCTGCAGTGCCCGAATGGCGGGTGCCTCGAGTCCCAGGTCTGCCTACAAGTGGCCAACGGCACGCACGCCGATACGTCGTTCCACCTCGACGACGGGGAGACGCTCCCCGTGGAGACCGTGCGCGAGATCATCATCCGCGCCAACCGCACCTTCACCAGCCGCCACCTGATCACGGTCATTGAGAACGTCGACCGCCTCTCCCGCTCGGGACTCAATGCTTTACTGAAAACGTTGGAAGAGCCATTCGAGTCCGTCGTTTTCCTCCTCACCGCGCGCCATACGCGATTCATCCCCGCCACTGTCCTCTCACGCGTCTCGGTGCAGAGCGCGACGGGCGGTACCGCCGAGACACTCGCCCAATACCTGTCCGAAAAATACCCCGATCGATCTCCTGAAGAGCTGGACAAGGTCCGGCACATGGGACTGGGCCACGTGGGGGAGTGTGTCACCCTCCTCTCCGACCCTGACGAGTACGAGCGCCGCGCCATCCTCATGCGCTCCGTCGCCAGCCTGCTCGATGCCAACGTTTCCGACCGCCTCATGGGACTCTCCGCCATCGCGGAGGGCAAGGAGGGCAAGGACGCCTCCATAGAACTCCTCCACATCCTCTCCTATCTCGAACGCGAACGGCTGGTCGGCAGCGTGACGAAACCCTCCGTGTCCATAGGCCGGCTCGAGCTCCTTCAGGATTCGGTCTCCCTGCTGTCGCGCAACGTCGATCCGCGCCTCGTCCTGTCCCAGGTCGCTCTCCGCTACTAATCCCTCTCATGCCCCAAGTACTCATCACCCTCGAGTTTTTCACCGCCATCGCCCTCTTCATCGGCGCCATCACCATTGTGGGCAACGCCTCCTTGCGTACCCGCCGGCAGCGCACCCTGCTCGACCGGGTCAAAAGTGTCCGCTTCGAAGTCAAGAAGGCGACCATCATGGTCACATCCTCGACCTCGGGAGCCATCAGTGCCTCTTACACCGTCCTGCGCCGCGCAGCAGGAGGCATTTACGGCCTCATGCCCGACCGCACGGCCAAGGCCGCCAAGGCGCTGCTCGCGGACGCCCTGCGCCTGGTCCGGCGTGCGGAGTCCCTCCTCGGACAGGGCGACATGCAGGAAGCCAAGCAGCTCCTCGTCTCCGCCCTCGCCACCGATCCCGACTATGTCCCGGCACTGAGGGCACTTGCGCTACTGTGTGAAAAAGAAGGGCAAACCGCGCAAGCTGAGCAGATCATCATGAAGATCATCGAGCTCGGCGCGGAGGATGCCGGGACCTACGAGCAGTTGGGACGCATCCTGGAGAGCGAGGGCCGCATCCATCCCGCCATCCAGGCCTACCAGCGCGCGGCAGAACTGCAGCCCAAGAAGGCCGATCTCCAGATCCACCTGGCTTCTGCTGCCGCTTCCGATGCCCAGTGGACCGTAGCGCGCGACGCCTACGCCCAGGCCTACCGTCTGGAGCCCAAGAAGCATGATCTCCTGCTTTGCTACGCCCAGGCCTGTGCCGAGCTGGGAGACAAGCGCGAAGCTGCCACGGCAGTGGAGAAATACCTATCTCACAAGCCCTACGACAATGTCGCCAAGGAACTGCTCGAATCCTTA
>CAYOUH010000014.1:8463-12652 GCA_964407085.1 uncultured Candidatus Peribacteria bacterium
TCGGGTCCCAGGCAGGAAAACCTTTTCTAGCCCTAGCCTTCAGTTTCTAGCACATAGCCTTCATGGATTTCGCGATCAAATCGAAGTTTAAACCTACCGGCGACCAGCCCCAGGCCATCAAGGCCTTGACGCAAGGCATCACCGACGGGAAATACGCCCAGACCCTGCTCGGCATCACCGGTTCGGGCAAGACGTTCACCATGGCCAACGTGATAGCGAACGTCCAGCACAACAAAACGCTCGCGGCCCAGCTGGCTTCCGAGTTCAAGGAATTCTTCCCGGACAATGCCGTCCACTACTTCGTCTCGTACTACGACTACTACCAGCCGGAGGCCTATCTCCCGCGCACCGACACCTTCATCGAGAAGGAAACGATGATCAACGAGGAGATCGACAAGTACCGTCTGGCCGCCACCTCCTCGCTCCTCACCCGCCGCGATGTCATCATCGTCTCGTCCGTGTCCTGCATCTACGGCCTGGGCTCCGTCGAGGATTACAAATCGTTCTTCCTGACGCTCAAAGCGGGGCTCAAATACAAGCGTGACGACCTGTTCCGCAAGCTGATCGAGATGCAGTACAAGCGCGCCACGATGGAATTCACCCACGGCATGTTCGAGGTCCTGGGTGACGTGATCGAGATCTATCCCGCCTCCGAGTCCTACGCCGTGCGCGTCGAGATGTTCGACGACGAGATCGAGAAGATCAGCAAGACCGACGTCATCACCGGGGAAGTGTTCGAGGAAATGCAGGAATACACCTTCACGCCGGCCAAGCACCACGTCTCCAGCCAGGAGAAGGTCAACTCGGTCATTCCGCTCATCAAGGAGGAATTGAAGCTGCGTCTCGACGAACTCGAAGGAGCCGGGCGCATCGTGGAAGCCCACCGCTTGCGCCAACGCGTCGAGTTCGACATAGAGATGATGCGCGAAACGGGCACCACCGCCGGCATCGAGAACTATTCGCGCTACTTCGATGGACGCTTGCCCGGGGACCCTCCCACGACACTCATCGACTATTTCCCGAAGGACTACCTGCTCATCGTGGACGAGTCCCACATGACCCTGCCGCAAATCGGGGGCATGTACAACGGCGACCGAGCGCGCAAGGAGACTCTCGTGGAACACGGCTTCCGTCTCCCATCCGCGCGCGACAACCGGCCGCTGAGGTACGAGGAATTCAAGGGCAAGGTCCGCCAGGTCGTCTACGTGTCGGCTACGCCCGCCCCGCTCGAGATCAAGGAGAGCGATGGGGAAGTCGTGACCCAGATCCTGCGTCCCACGGGCCTGCTCGATCCCGAGATCGAGGTGAAGCCGACCAAGAACCAGATCGACGACGTGATAGACCAGGTCACGCAGCGCGTGAAAGCCAAAGAGCGAGTCCTCATCACCACACTGACCAAGAAATCCGCCGAGAACCTGACTGACTACCTGGCCGAACACGGCATCCAGGTGCGTTACCTCCACTCCGACGTCGATACCATCGACCGCCTCGACATCATCCGCGACCTGCGTCTCGGCAAATTCGACGTGCTCGTCGGCATCAACCTTCTACGCGAAGGACTAGATATCCCAGAAGTGTCGCTGATCATGATCCTCGACGCGGACAAGGAGGGCTTCCTCCGTAGTGAAACGTCGCTGATCCAGACCATCGGCCGCGCCGCGCGCAACGCCAACGGCAAGGTCATCATGTACGCCGACAAGATGACGGGTAGCATGGAGCGCGCCATCACGAAGACCCGTGATCGCCGCGAAGCCCAGATCAAGTACAACAAAGAGCATGGGATAACTCCGAAGACCATCATCTCCAGCGTAAAGGACATCGGCCTGACGAAGGGGGATAAGTCAAAGGGGAAGGAAGGCAAGCGCAAGAAGCTCTCCTATAAGGAAAAACAGGAACTCATCGTGAAGCTCGAGCTCGAGATGGATATGTACGCCTCCAACCTCGAATTCGAGAAAGCCGCCCTGGTCCGCGACCAGATCGAGGATTTGAAGAAAGGGAAATAACTTTCATCAAAATGATCGACTTTAAAGAAGTAGCAAACGATGGGGAAACTTGGGAACTATTCGCACGAGACTTCCTAGAGGCCAATGGCTTTTATATTGAGCAATCGGTCGATCGAGGAGCAGATGGCGGAAAAGACATGATAGTGTCTGAACACCTCAAGGGCACATTGGGAAACTACAAACTCCGGTGGCTTGTAAGCTGTAAAAATTACGCCACAAGTAAAAAAGCTGTTTCGGAAAGTGACGAACAAAATCTACTTGAGCGCATGCGAGATTTTCAATGTGACGGATTTATAGGTTTTTACTCTACACTCGCATCTTCAGCTTGGAATACTCGTCTAGCTAGTCTGAAGGAAAAAGAAGATATCAAAGACTATCGCATTTTTGATTATAGGCTTATTGAAAATTCTTTGGTTAGAATTGGATTTTCCAAATTAGTGATGCGGTACTTCCCTCAAAGCTATAAAAAAATACACCCAATCCATCTAATTGAGACAGAATACGTGCCACTGAAGTGCAGGGCTTGTGACAAAGATCTTCTGCCCGAGTTGTACTCCGAGCCAGAAAAATCATCCCTACTTGCATGGCATTCCACGACCGATGATGCTGGAGAAACACTGGTTGACGACTTCTATTGGGCACACAAAGGAGATTGCGATAGACAAGTTTCTCAAAATGTAGGAAACACCTTTTGGAAAGATATAAGCGACTTAACCGTACCTCCTGAATATCTAAGATTTATTTTCAGAATAATCTTTGACCTACAATTTGGGCGATTGAAATATACTGAGAAAGCATACGAAAAGATGACAGATCTATTAGTCGCCTTGGCTCAAAAGGTATTGAGAGAAATGACCGAGGAGGAACGTAAGGAATATGAAGAAATGCGTGAACTTAGGTTAGTCTAGTACCACCATGATCAAATCCTCCCAAACTGACGAACCAACCAGGATCATAGAACCTGCCGCCACACCCTCCGACGAGTCGCAGCTGCTCGACGTCACCCTGCGCCCGCAGCGGCTGGAGGACTACGTCGGCCAGGAGCAGGTGAAGAGTAACCTGTCGGTCTTCATGTCCGCGGCCAAGAAGCGCTCCGAGCCGCTTGAGCACATCCTGTTCTACGGGCCTCCGGGGCTGGGCAAAACGACGTTGGCCCACATCATCGCTCACGAGATGGGCGTGAACCTGAAGATTACCTCAGGTCCGGTACTGGAGAAGCAGGGGGACCTGGCCTCCGTCATCAGTAACCTAAAAGAAGGTGACGTGCTCTTCATCGACGAGATCCACCGCCTGCGCAGCACCGTGGAGGAAGTCCTCTACAGCGCCATGGAGGACTACGCCATCGACCTCATGATCGGCAAAGGCCCCTCCGCCCGCACCATGCGGCTCAACCTCCCTCGGTTCACCCTGGTGGGCGCCACGACGAAGATGAGCATGCTCTCCGCTCCGCTGCGCGACCGCTTCGGAAGCGTGATGAAGCTCGATTTCTATACCCCCGGGGAGATCGGCAAGATCATCGCCCGCTCCGCCGACATCCTCTCCTGCGGGATCGAACCTGCGGCGACGGAGGAGCTCGCCAAACGCTCCCGTCGCACGCCGCGCATCGCCAACCGGCTGCTCAAGCGCACCCGCGACTTCGCCCAGGTCTTCCATTCCGGCGAGATCACCCTGGAAGTCGCGAAGAAAACACTGGATGAACTCAAGGTCGACTGGGAAGGACTCGACGAAAGCGACCGGCTCCTGCTTCGCACGATCATCACGAAATTCGCCGGTGGTCCCGTGGGGCTCAACACCCTCGCCGCCTCCATCGCAGAGGATGAGGACACCATCGAGACCGTCTACGAGCCCTACCTCCTCCAGATGGGCTTCATCGAACGCACCCCACGAGGAAGGAAAGCGACCCGACTGGCCTACGAGCATCTGGAGATCCCGCTGCCTGAGAACGGAATGTTCTGACATTTCGACCCAAACCAAGCGAAAAGCCCGTCATTGCGAGCGGAGGCGTATTCGCCGAAGCGTGGCAATCCCTGGGAAGGCATGTTAAAAGTTCCTTCGTGCGAGATTGCTTCGTCGCTCCACTCCTGGCAATGACGAGGTCTGAGCTTACCTCACCACCCAGCCCGCGCTACGTCCATAGATGCGGCTATTGAGCGCATCCATGATCGCGGCGTAGATCACATCACCCT
>CAYOUH010000015.1:0-12444 GCA_964407085.1 uncultured Candidatus Peribacteria bacterium
GTCTCCGAAATGGGACGGAAGATGATGCCCACGCCGTCCTTGTTGAGGAACGCGTTCACACGGTAACGCCCGAACCCGGCGTCGTGGTAGCTGAAATCCAGGTCCATCGTGGCCTCAAATCTCTCTTTCTGCGCGTCGTTGACGATCTGTAGCAGGTATTCCTCAGTGTTGTCGCCCGTCAGTGCAGGGGTGCCCTGCAGGAAATGGATGTCCCCGCGGATCTTGAGCGCCGGGACACTGCCCGCACACAGGAGGATATCGGACGCCTTGTAGTCGCGCGCCAGCTTGAAGTATTGGGTGATTTTGGGGATCGGGGCCATGGTCGGATTAATAAATGGGCTCGGCGAATCAGTACAGGATACCAAAAAACCGCATTTGTCGCGAAGGGGAGGGGTTGACCTAGATGTACTTTAGTTACATCGGTACATCTGATTGGTATAATGAAGGGAAGTGATTTCCAACATGCAGACAGAAAAAACCTCGCTTCGGCCGAGTCTTGCGGAGACGCCCGAGGTGGTTATCGGACGATGGATCGAATTTTCGAATGCCAACACGCTGATACGGGACGTTAGTACCCGTGGCAAGGATACGATGCAATCCGCAGCCGTCTTCGACATCGTTAGTAGTCTAAGCGCAAAAACAGAAGCGATGATGAACGAGCACATGATGAATGCCGTGAATGGCCACAGCGGCATGCGATTATGGCAATCGGGCATACCTCTGTACGAGATAGGCATGGCGACCCATTTGGGGTTCAAATTCCAACAATATGCCGACTCCCTCATCACGGATGTCGGAACGGGCTTACGGGAACTTCTCAAGGAACCGATTCCTTCCCCAGGACAAAGACCCAGGATGTCGGTAGCTTCAACGCTTATTGCGCTGAAAACCCTGAGGGTACTCGAGGATCGTGATCTCGCGTCGCCACGATGGGATCTGATACGGGACCTCATTCCACAGCCGGACGTCGTAGCCTACGACCTGGGGAAAGATAGTCACGAAGAGGAATTCGCGATCGCGCTTGCCCGGGCGCAAGAATCGGGCACGAGAACCAGCGTAGGGCTATCGTTAAGCGAATGAAGCCTGCAAGTTGTGGATTTTTGCAACCAAGAAAGGTATCCTTAGGGGAAAAGTACCGATTACAAACACCCACATGAAACTCCAATTCTGGGGCGCAGCCCGCGAGGTGACCGGCTCGAAGCACATCCTGAAGGTCAATGGCAGCCAATACCTGCTCGACTGCGGCCTGTGCCAGGGCGGCAAGGGACCGGAGCTGGACCAGAAGAACCGCGATTTCCTGATCCAGCCCAAGGACATCCGCGGCATCTTCCTGTCCCACGCCCACATCGACCACTCCGGCCTCATCCCGTACTTCGTGGCCAACGGCTTCGAGGGTGAGGTCCACACTACGGCCGCCACGCGCGACCTGTGCTCCTACATGTTGGCCGACTCGGCGCACATCCAGGAGCTGGACTACGAATACGGGGTCAAGAAGGGCGACACGGCAGAGATGGCCAAGCCGCTCTACACGACCAAGGACATTCCCGCCACGATGGACCGCTTCGTGTCCTACAACTACCGCCACGCCCACCGCATCGATGAGAACATCGACCTGAACCTCTGGGATGCCGGCCACGTGCTGGGGAGTGCCATCGTGGAGCTGGACGTGAAGGAAGGTGCTTCAACGAAGAAGATCGTCTTCACGGGGGATCTCGGCCGCAAGGGACTTCCCATCCTGCGCGATCCCACGACGCTCTCCGAGGCCGACGTGGTGATCATCGAGAGTACCTATGGCAACCGCACGCACGATCCCATTAAGAGCATGAAGTCCGACGTACTCCAGGCGGTCAACGACATCGTGGGCCGCAACGGGAAGCTCATCATCCCCGCGTTCTCCCTCGAGCGCACGCAGGAGGTCATCTACCTGCTGCACGAGCTGTACGACGAGAAGGCCATCCCCGACCTGCCGATCTACATCGACAGCCCGCTGTCGATGAACCTGACGCAGGCCTTCCGCATGCATCCGGAATCCTACGACGAGGACACCTACCAGCAGTTCCTGCAGCACCAGGACAGTCCGTTCAACTTCGGGAGCCTGAAGTTCGTGTCCTCCACCGAGGAGTCGAAGGCGCTCAACGACGTCGCCGCGCCCTGCATCATCATCTCATCCTCGGGCATGTGCGAGGCCGGCCGCATCCGCCATCACATCGCGAACAATATCGAGAACGAGCGCAACATGATCCTGATCATCGGCTACCAGGCCGAGGGGACGCTCGGCCGCCGCCTGGTGGAGAACAAGAAAAACCCCAACTTCGAAGTGAAGATCTTCGGTGAGATGCACAAGGGGAGAGCGGAGATCCGCGTACTCAACTCCTTCTCCGCCCACGCGGACAAGGATGACATCATGGACTGGTTCTCGCACTTCACGTCCAAACCCGAGGTCTTCCTGGTCCACGGCGAAGCCAGCCAGATGGAACCGCTCAAATCCGCCCTCGAGGCCAAGTACGGCCTCACGGTGCACATGCCCGAGAGGGGAGAGGAGTTTGAGATATAATTTTCTAGAACCATGGCAAAAGAAGCACTTCCGTCCAATGGACACGATAATCCCGTCCTAATCCTGACGGATTATCTCCTCCAACAGGAACAGCGTTTGAACGCCCAGGAGAAGGCGCTAACTAAAGGGGAGAAAATGCAAAAGAAGGGTGAGAAGACCGCCACCCCTTGGGATCAGGACAAGGTTTTCATTCGAAACGCCATCTTCACCTCGTTGGAAGCGGGGCAAATAACCAGTGATAGTGTCTATGCGGTAGCTAAAAACAGAGAGGTGAAGCCCATGATGGTCGACGTAGCACTTGAAGCTGTGGCTATGCACGCCCAGACCCAAAGGGCTGGCCTGGTCTTGGAAATGCATGTCGCTAAAGATCGCGGGCAAATACTCGTCGAATTAGAGAAAACAGGACTAAGCTCTGAGGTATTCGATAAAGCCATCATGCTGGGGAGATTGAACATTGGGGACAACATGGAAAAGATAATGTGGGCCATTAAAAGAATGCGAGATAAAGAAGATACGACCATCAATCATCGCAATAAGATTGAAAAGGGTGCTACGAGGAAGGGTGATAGTAAGGGGAAGGTTCGGCATACGGAACAAGGTGGAAGAGGGCTGAGATCGAAGTGACCGCTGACCATAATTTCAAAGTGCGATGTCAGACCTACTCCAAACTCACGATGCGACCCCGGACTCGTTCTGGAAAGCTTTGGGACGGAACGAGGTCGTAGAAGTATACGAGTCAGGCATCGGCCTGAATGAAGACGAAAAAAGGAACGTTCGTGAGTTCCTGATGGACCATGACCACCTTCGCAATACGGGCGGGACATCGTTCCCTGGAAAGAATTCAAATAATCCAAAGGAAAGGTTCGCAAGAATGATCGACATGGTGGCTGCCATTATCCTGGAAAGGGCAATGGGAAAAGGGAAGGTAGTACTTGCATCTGACTACGAAAGGATGGTTGGCACTTCCAATGAACGTTTGAACAAGATCGCGGGAGTTAAGTTGGGAGACAAGGAATTGAAAATTGCCCGACCTGTTCATCGATTCGATGTTCTAGCGCAAGCAGGGGAAGGCACATGGTTAGCTATCGAACAGCTGACGGAAAAGGATCGCAAGATCCACCCTCAAGGAATTGCCGACGTACCTGATAGTAGGGGACCAATGGGTATAGGCGGTCCAAGTGAGGTTCACATACCGAAATTGGTTTTCCCTATGGATCATCAGTTGTGGCTGAGGATAAGCAAGGTATTGCTACAAGCAGCTGCTCAGGACGGAAGGCACGTGGATGTGATGGAAGCAATAATCACAGGATTTGGAACCAAAGGGCAAAGTGCATTCAGGTACCTGGAAAGGGATCGTATCTTCCAACTGTATTCACAGGCACAAATGGAGAAGTTGTCCATGCAGGAGGCCAATGACGCGAAGGGAAATGATTTCGTCAGTGTAGCACGAAGAATGGTTGCAGCTCGGGTCAGGGAGAATCTGTCCTAGCTGAATCCAATAACATAGAAAGATTAAGGACGACTGTCTATGGCTGAAGAAATCCCCAAATCAGACGGAATCGAAGCCACTACCGAACAGCCGGAAGTAGTGCTTTCCCGCGACTTCCCTTCGACGAAGAAGGGATACGAGGAAGCGAAAGCGTTCTTCACCCAGGCGATTACTTCCTATTATGGCAAGGACGCCATCGGAAGAACTCCAGATCGTAAAGAAATTCCGGATGAGGATCTGCCATACCTGGAAATGGGGTATGCCGAGATTCTTTCAAATGCTCTTTTTCACGGGAACCTCGAATACGAAGGAAAGGTAACTGATGCTATCAAGAAGGATGAAAGCGATCCGATCTGGAATTCTAAGAAGAAAGTGGGTGTGAGGATTGAGTTGCGGCCAAGTGGCCTCGAGGTCACGATCTCGGACGAGGGGAAAGGGACATTTGACGTATCGAAGATCATCAAGCGGATCGCAGCGATCAAGGCGGCTCCACCTGGTGATCCCTTACTGCTTGAAGACCACGAAAGGGGATATCTCATGATAGCCGAGCTGTACTACGGCTTGCCTGCCCAGATGAAGGTGCACTATGACGAGGCCGGGAACAAGACGGGAACGACGGTTACCCTCACGCGGGATCTGAGCAAGCCGCTTGAGCTGAGGTCTTTTCCCGAAGCCAAGGACTACCTCGTGATCGAGTAACGCTTCACGCCACCGGCCCCCTAGGGATTTCCTGAGGCGCTTCTTCCGCGTACCACGATACCCGGTTACTCGCGGCCATGAGCACGCCCAGGATAGCGAACAACCCGATGGAACCGATGAGCAGCGTGTAGTCCTCCAGCTGCAGTAGGACGTAGACGAATCCGTAGAGCACGGCCAGCGTCCCGCCCGCCACCCATCCGCGCCATGCGTCATGGGTAACCCTTCTCGTAAACGCCGTTACCATGCCGATGATGGCGACGGAGGCGATGAGATACGCCCATCCGAAGTCGATGTATTCCGCGAGGGACAGGAGCAGCGTGTAGAACACGACCAGTGCCAATCCGATCAGGACGTACTGCACGGGGTGCACGCGGCGCCGACTCGTGGCCTCGATGAAGAACACGAGAGCGAAGACCAGCGCGATGACCGCCATGGCGTATTTCGCCGCGCGGTCACTCTGGCTGTACACGTCGGTGGGCTGGAACAGTCGCACGCCGAACGCACTCGGCTGGGTACCAGCCACCCGACCGTCCATGACCTGCGATTCCTGGTAGCCCTCGAAGCTGCCGCCGGTCCATTGGTAGGGCGAGATGTTCTTCGTCATCGTGGAATCGATCGCGATGGGATTGCTGTCCGTCCACTGCTGAGGGAAGGAGCGGTTCAAATCGAGCACCTTCCACTGCGCGGTGAATCCCGTATCCGACACGGTATGCGTCTCGGGCAGGAAGGCCCCGTCGAAGCTCGGCGTCGCCCAGTCGCCCGTCAGTTCCACGGTGGAGGTCTTGCCCAGAGGGAGGAAGGCGAGCTCCTGGCTGCCCTTCAGGTTGATGGCGAAGGAGAAGGGATAGTTCTCCTGGTCCCGGTTCACGGCTACCCGGGCCCGCATGCCCGGCGTGAAGCCCGCGATGCTCGATCCGGGCGTGAAGGCCCTATTGCTCCCCGCCCACGCGATGCTGGCCTGGTCGCGCACCCCGCGCATGTCAGGAATGCCCAGGTGCACGTAGGCCTGGTCCCACTTCATCCGGTTTGCGGGGACGTTGACCGCATCAGTGTCGATCCGCTTGAAATTCCCACTCATGGTGACGGCGAGGTCATATACCGGTACGTCGTAGATGCCCCGCGAGCGGATCTCCGTCTTCACCGTACCCTTGGTCGTGAGCTGCTCGGGCAGGAAGAACGCGTTCGAGATCGTCTCCGACGTGGTCCCGTCGGCGTTCGTGCTCGGCACGGCATATGGCACGACGAGTACCGGCCCGGCGATGGTCTGCGCGTTGCCCCACTTGCTGCTCACTTCCGCCACCGTGGCCTCCCTGCGCTGCTCCCGCTCGCTGATCAGACCCTGCACCATGAGCGAGGGTATGAAGAACAGGACGGTGATGATGCCGATCCCGATGGCCTTGGGGGTGTGCGAAGTGATGCTCATGGGTAGAAGTTTAACGATGCCGTGAGGCTACACCGGCAGGCTTGGAGAATCCAGGCCTGCCATTCCGAGCTCCGCGAGGAATCACCATGCCATGTGTGTGACATCCAGATCGAGTCACACAGTAGGATTCTTCAATTCGTTTGGAACAGCATGAGAAGGGAGCTACTTCAGTACATTCCGGTCGCTCCAAAGATTCCAGATCTTAGCGATCTTCGTCTCGTCCCATCCGATCTCTCGTAGTTTCCTTTTTATGTCATCCTCCTGCCATCCACGGTCCTTGGCGTCGTTCATGAATGTCAACATCTCCTGCTCCTCCGGAGCCAGTACGGGTTTTAAGGTATAGTCCGGGGGCAGGCTACGGGTGACTATCCGGTCCTCCTGTATTTTGCCAGCGAAGGTGGGCGTTGGCCCACCCTCCTCTTGTGCGGGCTCGGCAGGAGGATCAAAGCCGCTCAATACAACGCACCCGATACCATACGCCAGGAAGATCCAAAGGATAGCCGCTAGGCCGAAGGTCAGTACGACCGAGCAGAGTAGGATCATCCAGAAGCTCTCTCCGGCGATAATGTAGCCGAAGATGCACAAGATGCAGGCTCCCACGAGGAACCGGAGGATGTTCTGTTCGGGTGACCTCATCCTTTTCTTGGGTTTAGCTTCATGCATGGCACTAGGGGAAATTGAAGTAGGCTTCTTTCACTTATTGTTTTCCGCAATGATCTCCCAATAGCGGATGAAACAGATCATGAGTGCCAAATAGAACGGTATGGCGAAGGCTACCTCTACCGGGATGCCCGTGAGCGGCGTGACTATTCCAGTGAAATTGGCCGTGGCGCTCGGACCGTAGACCCTGAAGCCGTTCTTGATCAGGAATGCTTCCACCGGGTAGGTCAGGAGCCCTCCTAAAAGGAGATAGAGCACGAACCGCCTGGGCTGGCTGACATGGCGGAAGAACCGATCGATGAGCGAAGTGACGATCCAGATCGTAACCACCCAGAAGCCGGTCATGAGGATGCTTATGTCACGGTAAATATAGGACCATGAAGGCATCCCCACGTTGCTGACCATCGGCTCGATCATCAATTCGAAAAGGAAGACGGCCAGGACGCTGAAGCCGAGGTTGCGGAGCCATGGAGTCTTCGGCCCCGACATCAATGGTTCCCTCGACAAGTAAAGGAGCCAGTATTTGTAAAACCCGATGACCAAGGCGATAAAGACCGGAACGTAATACAGGAAGCCCCATGGGGCTTCGAGGAAGGGCATGAACAGCCCGCCGGTTGCTTCTATGACCTCCGGCGAATAGCTGCGAATCCCTAGCTTAATGAGCAGGGCTTCAAAGGGGAGCGCAACGAGGGTGATTCCTGCCAGGTAGGATAGGAAGCGCTTGATCTCTCGGGCCTCCGCCATGCGCTTATCCACGATCATGGTGACCACGAGGATGATCGTGGACCACCCCATGGTTAGTATCCAGCTGACGTCCTGGTAGATGTAGCAGGCGATGCCCATGTGGAAGTTATTCCACATCGGTGCGGTGAACAGTTCGAAGATGAGGACTCCTATGAAGATCAGTCCGTACCGCCTGAGAACGTGCTTGTCCGTTTTCCTGGCCAAGGCAAGGATGATCGCGCTTATGGCGATGACGAAAGTATCGAACCCCAGCGTCAGGGGGTTGCCCGTCCTTTCAGATATCTCCACAGCCGTCAGCCCGAACTGCTGCAAGTTGAAGTCGCACATGGGGGCTATAGGAGGTTAGGGGAGGAAAATGGCGCTCTAGGGCGCGTTAGCAACAAGCCTTTCCGGCGTCGATACAATCCTTATCGCGCATCTCGGAGCTTTTGATCTTGCACCCCCCCCATTTGGAGCGGCAGAACTCCTGGCGCGTCGTAAGACCGTCCCAAATCTGGTACAGGGGCAACTCGAGAACGCTTCCAAACTTGGTGTGGTTGAAGTCGCAGGACATGATGTCACCGTAGGGAGACAGGTACATGTAGCTCGTTCCGCAAGCGCAGCCGACGCTGCGATGGCTCGTCATGTATCCCCAGACGACCACGCCAGGATACGATTGGTCCAGGTTGAAAGGTATTGCCCGTTCGACCATCTCCTCCACGAGCGAACCGTTGTCGAGGAGGTCTTTACGGTGCTTGTAGCGCCCGGTGGGCATCGCGTCGAAAAACAGGACCTCGTGGACACCCTCCCTTTTTGCGAGCTCGACCATCCTCTCCAGCTCTCCTTCCAGAAACGATTGTGGGGTCAAGCAGCATGATATCCCCACGGTGAAACCCCGCTTCTTCGCTTCCCTAATGCCCGTCATGGCTTCTTCAAACAGGCCCTTGTGACCCCGAAAACGGTCATGCTTGACCGGGTCGCTCGAATCGATGCTCACGTACACGCTGTCCAGTCCGGCTTTCCTCAGTTTCTGGGCTTCCTGCTTGAGCAAGAGTCCGTTGGTGAATAGAATCGTGGTGGCAAGGTTCTTGTCCACGCTCGCGATGATCTCGGCCAGGTCTTCGCGCATCAGGGGTTCTCCGCCTACGAAGTTGAACATGGATACGCCTAATTCCTGGGCTTGCCTGATCACGTTCTTCATCTGTTTCAGCGTTAGGGTGGTCCTACCCTTTTCTTCCACCCCGCTGAAAAAGCTGCAATGCGTGCAGTTCACGTTGCATTCGTCGTTAATGGCAATGCTCATCATGTTCGGCAAGTTCCGGTTCTGGATAACCCGATAGAACGTCCGCGCGAAGAAATTAGCAGATGGTGCTGAGAATAAGGCGGGAGTCCCTATCGACCGTACCGGGTATCCATCCCGGTAGTGGATAACCTTGTTGTGATTGAGGTAAATTCGGTAGAGCTGGTCAGTAAGAGCACTTGGAAACGCACTTCCACGCCTCACTACTGCCCACCAGGAACGGAGATGGTTGAGGAAGCTGGTGTTTTTGACAAGCCCCATGCGGACAGTAAGATGCTTGCGGCAGTGTAACCCAATCACCGAAGTAGTAAATGAAATCCACGTCGCACGTATCCAATATCGTGCGCTATCTCGGCGAACGTTTCCCGATCCAGGGCGTACTCTTGTTCGCCGCGACGTATGCGGGATTCGCGATAGGGATGACTGGTTCGCACGCAGGCTGGCGTCCTTTCCTTGCGGTAGTCGTGGCCTTCTCTGCTTTTCTGCTCAGGCTGAGGGTCATGGATGAATTCAAGGATGCCGAGCATGATGCCCGCAATTATCCCCAGCGCCCGTTTCCCGCCGGGAACGTATCGAAAGGAGAGCTTGGCGCCCTGGGGTTGTTGGCCTTGTCTATTGAAGGAGCCGCGGTGCTTTGGCTAGGCTCGGGATTGTTGGCCTACCTTCCTTTCCTGGTGTTCACGCTCATCGTTGGAAAGGATTTCTTCATTCCCCGGTACCTGGCAGCGCATTTTACGCTGTCGTTCCTACTTCATGAGCTCGCGTTCATCCTGTACGCCTTGTTCCTGATCGTCGCACTTGATGTATCTAGTTTGTATAGTCTGGACGTCTGGCTCGTCCTCGTGCTCTTCCCGGTGGGGGTGGAGATTGTCCGAAAATTCAAGCCGCGGATCGGAAGGCAAGGAACCGAAGTCGCCGATAATTACTCCACAGTATGGGGCCGGGGATGGGCCGTCGTCATCCTATTAGTGATAGCAGTGCTCATGGGAGGCCTAGTTGCCCTCAGATTCTCCTCCTGGTCCATAGTCCTGGTCGCGGTAGTGGCATTGGTCTTCATGCTCGCGGGATATGCCAGGAAGGTCGATAGCCTGGTCCTGGTCGCCTTCGTTTCACTCAATCTCGTTCTCGCTATGTACTGCAACCTATGAACCAGGCCATAGGAAACAAGGCCATCTCCCTAATGCTTCTCAAAGGCTGGTATCCCGAGCTGGTACCAGACTTCATGACCTACAGTTTCGATGATCTCATCGAGGATTGGGTATCCATAAAGGAACGTGCAACGGCCTGTCTCTTGGACTGGAAACCTCCTCAGGATGGTCGGGCTGAGCCTAAGGTTTCTAATTGGTCGGATTCCAAATTATCGACGCTCCTGGACCAGATCCGGGTCAAACCCCAGGCCATCCAGATGATATTGTCTGAGGGCGAGAGGATGGACTTCCGAAAGGTCAGCCTCAGGACTTCTGCCGCCTTGGAGGATCATGATGAGGGCTCCTTCGCAGGGCAGTACCGTACGTTGCTGGACCAGAATTTCGAAAAAGACGTTCTCGTATCTGGCATAAGTGCCCTGGCTAAAAGCCTCTTTTCGCGAAATGTGGCTGCGTATCTGAGAATGAAAAGGCTCTCGGACGGTACCGGGCAGGATGGCTGCGTTATCATCCAGCGGATGTTCGTTGGAAAGAAGTCAGGCGTGGCTTTCACGGAAAACGGCCGATGCGAACTGGTCATCTCCTTCTCCGATAAGCCGTATGGGGGAGTAGTGGAGGGAGAGAAGGCGCAACTTGTCACGATCGATAAGAAACGTCCCTTGACGCGCACCTCCCGCTTCGGCCTTCCTCCCGCATTGGCCGAAGCATGCCTCCGACTCGAGAGGAGAGTCGGCCTGCCGCTGGATATCGAATGGGCAGTGGATGGTGATACTGTCGCCCTGTTGCAGTATCGACCACTTACCGTGCCCCAGGACCGATTCGAGCTGGAGCTTGATTGCACGAACATTGCCGAGAACTATCCGGGCGTCACCTCGCCCCTTACGTACTCCTTCATACGGAGCCTTTATTCCAAGGTTTACCCGGGATTCTTGAGGAGATTGACCGTTCCGCGCAGCACCTTATCAGCTAATGATACGGTCTTCAGGGACATGCTCGGGTACCACCAGGGGGCCGTGTACTACAACATTTCGAACTGGTACAGGCTCATAGCATTCCTGCCCGGGTATTCCCTGAACAAGGAATTCTTCGAAGCCATGCTTTGCCCCGCGCGTAAGGCAGGGTCCTCGAGGCCGGAATTGCAGGGATATTCCAGGTTCCGGCAATGCATAGCAGGGATCAGATTCGTCTGGTTCCTGTTTCGCGCAGACGGGGAGGCGAGAAGGTTCGAAACGAAGTTCGAATCGAGCTTCAATCGGTGGAGTTCTCTTCCTTGGGCAACCTTGGATGCGCGGACGATCTTCGAAGCATACGAGACCATGGAGGCGGAATTGCTCCAGGACTGGACTACGCCGATCCTCAATGACTTTAGGACCATGGTGTTCCACGGAATGGCCAAGAAACTCCTGTCAAAGGACGGGATCATCGGGTCTGCCGCCCTCGCGGGCATAAGCGAAGACGCGAGCCTACAACCCGTCAGGGAACTTAATCGCCTCGCCATCGGTCTCAGGCAAGCAATCGGTGACGAGGGGCCTGATGGAGAGATCTGGGAAAAGGTCGAGAACGATCCTTCGCTGGCCGAATGGAAGAAGCGGATGGAGGGTTATCTCGAAAGGTATGGAAGCCGCGTGCCTGGCGAACTTAAACTGGAGACACCACGGTTCACGGAAGATATGGATACGTTCCTTCGGCTCGTTTGGAGGTCGGCTTCGGAACTGCGACCCGGTTCTTCCGGAGGAGAGCCCGATGCTGACTTGGGGAAGGAGAATCAGCTGTTCACCGCGAATCAGGACAGGCCAGGCTGGATATTGCGCATGGTCCTCAGACATGCAAAGTCCGGAATTGGCTGGAGGGAACGCTTCCGTTTCCGCCGCGCGCAGGTGTTTTCGGTGGCTAGGGACATATTCCTGGAATTAGGGAAAAGACTGCGTGATGGCGGAGTGCTCGAAGAAACCAACGACGTGTTTTTCCTTACCAAGGAACAGGTCAGGGATGCTTTCATGGGTCATTCCCTGCTATCGGACCTGAAAGGAATCGTGAGGATAAGGAAAGTGGAGATGGATCAGAACCGCAAGTCTCCCCATCCGCGCCGGTTGTACGGGTACGGTCAGGTCCCTGGGACGTTCATGGAGGCCGAGGCTCCGGGAGAAACGAAACAACTTCTCAGCGGCATCGGGGCATCTCCCGGGAAGGCCATAGCCAGTGCGGTAGTGATGCTTGATTTCGATCCGAACGTCGACCTTTCGGGAAAGATATTGGTCACGTATTCCACTGACCCGGGTTGGACGTTGCTCTTCTACGGATTGGCTGGGATAGTGGTCGAGCGGGGAAATGCCCTGTCGCATGCTTCCATCGTTGCCCGCGAATTAGGCATCCCGGCCGTCGCCGGAGCCGAGGGTGCCTGTGAATCTCTCTGTACCGGCATGCGGTTGGAGATCGATGGCCATGCGGGTA